>NZ_JACCSO010000142.1 GCF_013812955.1 Nannocystis sp.
CCTTCGACCCGGCCCACGGCGACGCCCGCGGCTCGGTGCGCACCCACGGCGAGGTCGACGTGCTGAAGGCCCTGCGCGCCTGCGCGCCGCTGCTGCGGCGCTTCGGCGGCCACCGGGCCGCCGCCGGCCTGACGATGGCGCTCGATCAGGTGCCGGCGCTGGTCGAGGCCTTCGACGCCGCGGTCGGGCTCCAGCTCGGGGGTCGTGATCCCGGCGACGTGGTCGTCGAGCACGACGGCGCCCTCGAGTTCGCGGCCGTCGACGAGGGCATGATCGGCGGCCTCGAGGGCCTCGGGCCCTACGGGGTTGGATTCGCCCCTCCGCGCTACCTGTGCGAGGCGGCGGCGGTCGAGCGCGTGCGGGTGCTCAAGCAGCGCCACCTGAGCCTGGTGCTGCGCCAGGGCGGGCTGGTCTTCGAGGCGATCGCCTTCGGGCAGGCCGAGCAGCACCCCGGTCTGGCGCCTGGCGCACGGGTGGCCTGTTTGTACCTGCCGGCTCGCTCCAGTTGGCGGGGCCGGGTCCGGATCCAGCTCCAGATCGAGTCGATGTGGCCGATCTGACTCTGCCGGCATCCTGGCCTGGCGCCGACTCGTGGCTGGTACATGCCCGGCGTACTGGTTTTTGACGCGGAAAAACTACCAAGGCTATGCTGAGCGCCGTGATGTCCGGATCGCAGCTCTCCCTCGCGCCGGTGTGTAGCCGGGTCCTGGCTTTGGCCGCGGCCCTCGGCCTCTGCGCCTGCGGTCTGCGCAGCGACGCGGACGACGACGAGAGCGGCGGCGGCTTCGAGACCGTGAGCAACCCCGAGGACGACCCGCGCCGCGGCGGCTGCGACATGCCCTTCGTATTGCCCTTCGCCAACACCCTGGACATCCGCGGGCGTCTGCTCGGGCCGGGCAGGGTGCGCGGCTGGTGCGGACGTGGCGACCTCGCGGATGAAGACGCGCCCGATGCTGGCCCCGAGGACAGCTACATCGTCACCCCGAGCTTCGATGTCGACGCGGTCGTGACCATCAACGACGCCGACTTCGAGCCGAGCATCCGCGTTACCCGCGACGGCTGCCGCGAGGACGTCTTGCCGCAGCTGTGCGCCGCGCCGGTCGAGGTCGGAGCGGTGCGGCACTTCTTCGCCGAGGTCGGCCACAGCTACACCATCACCGTCGACTCGCCCGAGGGCACCGACGGCCGCTACTCGATGCAGGTCGTCTACGGCGACCCTGGCATCGCCGCGTGCCCGATCCACCCGTCGCAGATCGACCAGGCGCCGGGTGGTTACTTCACGTGGAGTAACACCTTCGGCGCCGCGCCCGGCGAGGTCGACAGTCGCTGCGACGCACCCGGCGACGAGAACATGTTCCAGGTCAACGTCTCGTTCCCCGGGACGATCACGTTCCGTGTGACCGCCGACGACAGCTTCGCGCCGGTCCTCAGCCTGCGCAGCAGCTGCGGCACCGTCACCGAGCTGCAGTGCACCTCCTCCGAGCAGACCGGCAGCAACACCGTCGAGCTCTCCAACTTCTTCCCCGACCCGGGCACGTTCTTCATCGTCGTCGACCAGGGCGACATCGTCGGCGGGAGCTACAAGCTCGAGGTCTTCTCGGAGTAGCCGGGGCCGATGTTCATCCGGCTGCGAACGGCCCGCCCCGATGACTGGGGCGGCAGGCTGCTGGACCTCGCGGTCGGCCTCGCGGCGCTGGTTGTGTGGCTGGTGGTGCTGCTGGTGCGCCTGCCCGACGGCTGGATCGCGCTCGCGGGCGGCAACGGCTGGCCGATCCGGGTGGTCCTGGCGCTGGCGGTCGGATGGGCGTTCATGTGGATCGACAACCTGCTGCGGGTGCTGCTGCCGCGCACGCCGTACCTGATCGGACGCACGCTGACGGTGCGCGCGCGCGGTCGCCGGGTGCCGCTCAAGGTCCACGAGATCCACGCGATCCACGTCGAGACCCGGCCCCCGGACGGACGCGAGACCTTCGTGATCGAGATGCGATCCGGCCAGCACCACGACCTGTGTCCGGTCGCGTGGAACGGGGCCGGACGATTGTACCGGCGCATGGCCCGGGCGTTGAAGCTCGGGCGCTGAAGCGCGGGCGCTGACACCCGGACCGGCGGAGAGCGCTCAGGGCGTGAGCACCGGCAGCGTGATCTTCGAGGCGCGGGCGCGGGCGCGGTGCACCCGATGGGTGGCGCGCTGGAAGTCGCGCTGCTCGGCCGCGAAGATGTTGGGCACGAAGCGCTGCGGGTTGCGATCGATCAGCGGGAACCAGGTGCTCTGGACCTGGATCATCAAGCGGTGGCCTTTTTTGAAGGTGTGCAGCACGTCCTGCAGCGGCACGGTGACCCGCGTCGGCTTGCCGGGCACGAACGGTTTGGGCTGCTCGTAGCTGTCGCGGAAGCGGCCGCGGAAGGCCTCGCTGCGGACCATCATCTGATAACCGCCGAGCTTGACCCCGCGCCGGATGCCCTCCGGGTCGGACGTCTCGGGCGGCAGCACGTCGATCAGCTTCACGACCCAGTCCGCGTCGGTGCCGGTGGTCGAGACCCACAGCTCGGCCTGGATCGGGCCCGCGACGGTCAGGTCCTGGTCCAGCGGCGGGGTCTGATACACGAGCACGTCGGGGCGTCGCGCGGCGAAGCGCTGGTCCTCGGTCATGTACTCCTTCGTCATCCCGATCGCGATGTCCTGCGTGAACGGCACCGGCTTCGCCGGATCGCTGATGAACTCGTCGAAGCCCGCGCCGTCGGCCGGTGTGGTCTCCTGCAGCGTCTCACCTGACCCGAAGTACAGGGTCCGCGGCGTCGCCGGCGGCGGCCAGCTGGCGAAGCCGCGCCAGCGGTTGGCCCCGGTCTCGAAGATGTTGGCCTCGGCGAGCCCGTGCGGCCCGCCATCCTTGAGGTGATGCTCGAAGAAGGGCAGCTCGATCGTGTCCTGGTAATGACGCGAGGTCTTGCTGCCGAACTCGACGTCGCCCATGCGGTCGCCCTCGGTGCGCGACCAGCCGCCGTGCCCCCACGGTCCCATCACCAGCATGTTCTCGATGCCCGGGTTCTGGCGCTCGACGGCGGCGTAGACGTGCAGCGGGCCGTAGAGGTCCTCGGCGTCGAACCATCCGCCGACCGTCAGCACCGCGGGCGCGACCTTCTTGAGGTGCGGCAGCAGCTCGCGCGCCTTCCAGAACTCGTCGTAGTTGGGGTGGGCGACGGCCTCGTTCCAGAACTTGACCTGGCCCTTGAGGTGCTTGCGATCGAGGTTGGCGAGCGGGCCGGCGTCGAGGAAGAACTGATAGCCGTCCGGCGTGCCGTGCACGAAGCCCGGGTTCCAGGTCGCCTTCGGCTGGGGCCGCGGCTGCCCGAAGGCCGAGATGAAGTTGAAGGTGTGCGGCAGGAAGAACGCGCCGTGGTGGTGGAAGTCGTCGAAGAACCAGTCGGCGATCGGGGCCTGCGGACTGACCGCGCGCAGCGCCGGATGGGCGTCGATCATGCCCGCAGCCGCATAAAAGCCCGGGTAGGAGATCCCGTACAGGCCGACGCGGCGGTTGTGATGCGGGGTCTCGCGCAGCAGCCATTCGATGGTGTCGAAGGTGTCGCTCGACTCGTCGATGTCCTGCGGGCCGGTCTTTTGCGGGCGGTGCGGGCGCACGTCCATGAACTCGCCGCCGGACATGAAGGCGCCGCGCACGTCCTGATTGACGAAGATGTAGCCGGCTCGCGCGAACGGGGCGCTCGGGCCGAGGGTGTTCGGGAGCTTGTCCTCACCATAGGGCGCGCAGCTGTAGGGCGTGCGCCGCAGCATGATCGGGTAAGTGCGCGAGGTGTCGCGTGGGCTGTAGATCGAGGTGAACAGCTCGACGCCGTCGCGCATCGGGATCCGGACCTCGCGCTTGGTGTAGTGGGCCGCGATGTACGCCGCGAGCGCCTCGGCCGGGGTCGACGGCGGCGTCGGGCGCACGGTCTCGGCCGTGCAGACCGGTGCACGCTCGGGCGGTCCAGGGACCCCCGTCTCGGTCTCCGGGCGGCAGGCGACCATGGTCAGCAGCGTTGTGAGAGCGGCACGTCGCGGGCTGTGGGCAACGAACACCGCTCCGGTATACTCCGGGCCGCACTTGCGAGGCCAGAGATGAGCATAGGGATCCTGACGAGTGGGGGCGATGCCCCCGGCATGAACGCGGCGATCCGCGCCGCCTTTCGCAGCCTCAAGATGCGGGCCCCCGACTGCGAGCTGATGCTGTTTCGCGACGGCTTTCGCGGGCTCGCGCGGCGCCTCGACTCGGCCTCGGACCGCAACGTCGACCGCAAGGACGTCCGCGACATCATCCACCGCGGCGGGACCTTCATCGGCACCGGGCGCGTGCCCGAGCTGGTGTTGCCGCCGCCCGACGCGCCCGACCTCGCGGCCCGGACCGCGGCCCGCGAGTCGTTCCTGCGGGTCGCCGCCGTCAACCTGTTCCAGCACCAGGTCGAGAGCCTGATCGTCATCGGCGGCGACGGCTCGTTCTGTGGCGCGCAGGTGATCGCCGCCGCCTACCGCCAGACCTTCCCCGGGCGGCCGTTCCGGGTGATCGGCATCCCCGGCACCATCGACAACGACCTGCACGGCACCGAGTACTCGATCGGCTACGACACCGCGCTCAACAACGTCGTCGACTCGCTCCGCAAGCTGCGCGACACCATCGAGTCGCACCGCCGCGCGATCATCCTCGAGGTGATGGGCAACACCTCCGGCTGGCTCGCCCTGCAGTCGGCGATCGCGGGCGGCGCGGCCGCGGTCGCCATCCCCGAGGTCGAGGAGACCTGGGATCAGGACGACATGGTCAGCCGCCTGGTCGCCGGCGTGCGTCGCGACTACCGCTACTTCATCATTGTCGTCGCCGAGGGCGTGCTCAAGCGCGCCGGCGCGGACTGGTCGCACGCGCTCAAGCGCCGCATCGAGGAGGCGCAGCCGATCCACGACATGCTCGGCTACCCGATGGAGGTGCGCATCAACTCGGTCGGCCACGTCGCCCGCGGCGGCAGCCCCAGCGCCCTCGACAACACCCTCGCGGGCCTGCTCGGCTCGGCCGCGGCGGACATCGCCCAGACCGGCACGATCGGGCGGGGCGAGGTCGTCGAGGGCGACGTGATGGTCGGCTGTCGTGGCACCCGCGTGATCACGACCCCGCTCGACGAGGTCATCGCGAATTCGCCTCGCCTCGTCACCCGTGACAGCGAGCTGTATCAGCTCTCGCTCAAGCTGATGCTCTCGGCGGGCCAGCCGTTTTAGTGCGGACCGCCCCGCGGACCGCGCGTGGGCGGGCGAACGGGCGAGCTCAGTTCGGCAGGCGCGACACCTGCAGCGTGTACTCGGAGCAGCTGCCGGTGTTGTTCACGCGAAACACGCGGATGAACACCTTCTCCGGCCAGGGCACATCGCTCTTGTAGTTCGGGTTGGCAGTCGCCCCGCCGTCGTTGAAGGTCCACTCGCGGGCGGGTGGGGCCCCGGCGCCGAACTGGTTGGCGAGGCCGCCCCCGAAGGCTGCGCCGTCGCAGGTGCGATAGACCTCGAAGCGGTAGTCGGGGTTGTTCTGGTCGCCGGGGTTGACCGCGAAGGTGACGGCGATGTTGCCGGCGTTGGGGCGCGCGCCCTGGGCCATCGCCACGGGGAAGTCGACGGAGAACCAGTCTTCCACGCCGGGGCCGGGGCCGACGAAGCCGATCGCGCCCTTGATCGGCGGCACGACCCCGCCCTCGGCGATCACGCCGATCAGGCCCTTGGGGTCCGCGCCGCAGGCGTTGAGGCTCTTGTTGCGGTCGGTGCCGACGCACTCGCAGCCGTCGCCCGGGGTCTTGTTGGCGTCGTAGTAGCCGACGCTGCAGCCGATGATCTCACAGCCGTCCTGGCCGGGCGCGACCGGGTTGCACTTCCAGCCGCCGATGCCCCCGACGTTGGGCGCGTCGCCGTCCGTGGGGCACATCTGGTCGGCCGGCAGCGGGTCGATCTCGCCGGCGCAATTCTCGGCGATGCCGTTGCAAAGCTCCTCGGAGTCCATCGCGCCGACGCTGTTGTTGGTGTCGTCGCAGTCCGGGCCGGGCTTGCTCGCGCCGTACTGGTCGCAGCTGACCCACACGCCGTCGCCGTCGCCGTCCTTGCAGCTCGCGCAGCCGGCGTCGGTGTGGTTGTTGTAGTCGGCGTCGTCGCAGTCCGGACCGGCCTGGCACTCCTCGCCGAAGCCGTCTCCGTCGCCGTCGATGCAGTCGGGGTCGGGGTTTTCGGTCGGGTCGACCGGCTCGGTCGTGCTGTCGCTCGTCGGCCCGGTGACGGTGGTTTCGACCTGACCCGTGCCCGACCCGGCGCTCATGCCCTCGGTCGAGCCGGTGCCCTCGGTCGGGTCGCCGTCGGTCACGGGCGTGCCGGTGGCGGTACCGGAGACCGGTGGGGCGGTGGTGAACGGATTATCGGTGTCCTGGCCCTGGCCCGCGGCGCACCCGCCGATGGCGAGCGCGATCGTCACGGACGCCGCAAAGCGTCCACACGCACGAGCAGGGGACCATAGAGCTGCGACCATCCCTGCCACCATACACGAGTCGGCACGGCCGACGCCACGGCATCACTGGCGCGATCGTGCGCGAGGACACACGGCCATGCGCCGCGCAAGAGCCCAGGCACGTGCAGGGGCCGGGCGGCGGGCGCCGAGCTGGCCTCGATCTGGCCTCGATCTGGCCTCGATCTGGCGCCGAGCTGGCGCCGATGTGGCATCGATCCGGCCTCGATCCGGCCGCGTTGGGCGGAACCCGCGGATGATGGTGGCCTTCGCGGGGATCGGATAGGATGGCGGCGCCTGGAGCCCTCGCTTCAAGAAGCCCTCGCCAGTTATGTGCCGGTGCTCGTGACACGGCGACTGGCGGAGGACCCACGTCCGCTCACCGAGCCTTGTAGTGAGCCGCACGCGGCGACCGTGCTGTTCGCCGACATCTCGGGCTTCACGGCGCTGACCGAGATGCTCGCGCGGCAGGGTCCGGCGGGCGTCGAGAAGGTCGCGGCGGGCCTCAATGGTTACTTCGAGCGGCTGACCGCGATCATCCAGGCGCACGGCGGAGACGTGGTCAAATTCGCCGGCGACGCCCTGACGGCGATCTGGGTGGCGCCGCCCGGGCTGCATGACCGACGGGCCGCGGCCCTGCCGGCGATCGCGTGCGGCATGGCGATCCAGAGCGGGCTCTATGGCTATCGCATCAGCGATGGGGTCGATCTGTCGCTGCGGGTCGGGATCAGCGCGAGCCATGTCGCGGCCGTGCACGTCGGCGGCCTCGATGGCCGCTGGGAGCTGGTGCTGACCGGTCTGGCAGTGGCCGACGGGCTGCGCGCGGAGGCCCTCGCGGAGCCTGGCGAGGTCGTGATCGCGCCGCGCCTGTGGCCCCTGATCGAGGGCCAGGCGCGCGGCCGAGCGCTCGCGGACGGCTTCATCTGCGTCGAGGCGCTCGAGGTCGAGATCTCCTGCAGCCCGCTGCTGCGGCCGGAGATCACCGCCGCGGCCACGGCGGCGCTGTGTGGCTACGTCCCGACCGCCGTCGCCAGTCGCCTGGCCGCGGGTCAGCGCAGCTGGCTGGCCGAGCTGCGACGGGTCGCGGTGCTGTTCATCAACTTGCCCGCGCTCTCCTATACGACCCCGCTGGCCGACGCGCAGGGGCTGATGCTCGCGGTGCAGGAGATCGTGCAGGGGCTCGAGGGCAGCATCAACCACGTCAGCGTCGACAACCACGGCGGGACGCTGATGGCGGCCTTCGGTCTGCCGCCGCTGTCGCACGAGGACGACGCGGTGCGAGCGGTCGACGCGGCCCATCAGCTGCACGAGGCGCTCGGCAAGCTCGGCTGGTCCGCCGGCATGGGCGTCGCCACCGGCAAGGCCTTCTGCGGCTCGGTGGGCGGGGCCAGCCGCTGCGAGTACACGGTGCTCGGCGACGTCGTCAATCTGGCGGCGCGGCTGATGCAGGCGGCGAACAAGCAGCGGCCGATCCTCTGCGACGTCGCGACCTTCACCGCCGCGCGCGCGCAGTTCCTGTTCGAGGTGTTCCCGCCGATCATGGTCAAGGGCAAGGCCCAGCCGATCGTGATCCA
>NZ_JACCSO010000180.1 GCF_013812955.1 Nannocystis sp.
CGGCAACCGCGACCTCGCCGGCGTGCACTTCACGGGCTCGACGCCGGTGTTCAAGGGCATGTGGCGCAGCATCGGCAACAACATCGACAACTACGCCGCCTACCCGCGGCTGGTCGGCGAGACCGGCGGCAAGGACTTCGTGTTCGCGCACACCAGCGCGGACGTCGAGTCGCTGACCAACAACTTGCTGCGCGGGGCCTTCGAGTACCAGGGTCAGAAGTGCTCGGCGGCGTCGCGGGCGTACATCCCGGACTCGCTGTGGCCGCAGGTGCGCGAGCGCATCGCCGACGAGCTGCCGAAGATCAAGGTCGGGCCGGTCGAGGACTATCGCAACTTCATGGGCGCGGTGATCGACGCGCGCAGCTACAACAAGCTCAAGGAGGCGATCGACGAGGCGCGCCAGCGCCAGGGCGGCCGCGTCGACGAGGTGTTCGGCGGCGAGTGCGACGACAGCGAGGGCTACTTCATCCGCCCGACGGTGATCGTCGCCAAGGAGCCGGACTATCGGACCATGAAAGAGGAGCTGTTCGGGCCGGTGCTGAGCGTGTTCGTGTACCCCGCGGACAAGTACAAGGACGCGCTCGCGCTGTGCGAGCGCAGCAGCGAGTACGCGCTGACGGGGGCGTTCTTCGCCCAGGACCGGGCCGCGATCGCCACCGCGACGACGACGCTGCGCCACGCGGCGGGCAACTTCTACATCAACGACAAGCCGACCGGCGCGGTGGTCGGCCAGCAGCCCTTCGGTGGCAGCCGCGCGAGCGGCACCAACGACAAGGCCGGCAGCATGCTCAATCTGGTGCGATGGATCTCCCCGCGCACGATCAAGGAGAACTTCACGGGCCTGGGGAGCCACCGTTATCCGTTCATGGAGGAGGCCTGAGAGGCGCTCGGCGCCAGCGCGCATGTGGGGACCGGCGGGAGACAGTTGCCCGGGCGGGGGCCCTCCGCTAGCCTCCGGACCCGACAAGGACATCCCATGCGCACCACCTCTGCCCTGATCATCGCTGGCTTCGTCGTCTCCTTCACCGTGGGTGCCTGCGGCGGCAAGCCGTCCGAGGAGGAATGCATCCAGTTCGCGGACAACTACTTGAAGCAGATGTCGGCGGGCGCGCAGGAGGGTCCGGCCGCGGACATCACCCGGCAGGTCGCCGATGGCATGCGCCCCGACCTGCTCAAGGACTGCAACGAGCGCGGCAACAAGGCCGAGGTCGACTGCGGGATCAAGGCGACGACCATGAAGGAGCTCCAGCAGTGTGCGAACAACGCCAGGCCCCGGTGAGCGCATGAGCGCGGCGCAGACCGGGGACACGGCGCGGGTGGTGCGGATCAACGTCGCGGCCGCGGGTGGCGTGCCGAAGTCACCGGTGGTCGCCGCGTTGCTGACGGCGCACGGGGTCGCGGGAGATCGCCAGCGGGACCTCAAACACCACGGCGGCCCCGACCGTGCGGTGTGTTTGTTCGCAAGCGAGCGCATCGCCGCGCTCGCGGCCGAGGGCCATCCGATCGCCCCGGGCACCACCGGCGAGAACCTGACGATCGCCGGCCTCGCGTGGCACGACCTGCAGGCGGGTGACCGTCTGCTGCTCGCCGACGGGGTCCTGCTCGAGATCTCCGGACCAGCGCCGCCGTGCCGCACGATCGCCGCCAGCTTCATCGGCGGCAAGTTCGGGCGCATCTCCGAGAAGACCCACCCGGGCTGGAGCCGCCTCTACGCGCGCGTGCTGGTCGAGGGGCTCGTGCGTGAAGGAGCGCCTGTGCGCCGGCTCCCCAGGCAGGCCCCGGGCGACGCGGCTTCGGTGTAGACCTGTGGCATGACCGATACGGACCAGCCCAGCACGGACCAGCCGCTCGTCGCCAGCTGCCAACCGACGGTCCTCACGCTCGAGCCGGGCATCTACTGGTGGTGCGCCTGCGGGCGCTCGAAGACCCAGCCGTTTTGTGACGGCACCCACGAGGTCACCGACATCAAGCCGGTCAAGCTGCGCCTCAAGGAGACCCGCGAGGTGACGCTTTGCAACTGCAAGCACTCGGGCAGCAAGCCCTACTGCGACGGCACCCACCAGCGCATGAGCCAGTGAGTTCGTCCGGCCCGGCGAGTGTGGCGAGTGACTAGCGCTTGCGCTTGCGCAGCGAGCTGAAGAAGCCCTTCTTCTCGCTGACGGGCTCGCCGAGGTTTTCGGCGAGTTCGCGAAGGATCTCCTCTTGCTCGGCGGAGAGCTTGGTCGGGACCGTGACCTCGACGTGGATGTGGTGGTCGCCGTGGCCGCGGCCGCCGAGCACCGGGATGCCCTTGCCCTTGCGGACGATGACGTGGGCGGGCTGGGTGCCGGCCTCGATCTCGACCTCGACCTCGCCCTGGAGGCCCGGCGACTTCATGGTGCAGCCGAGCGCGGCCTGGACCATGGAGACCGTGACCTTGCTGTGGATGTCGAACTCGTCGCGCTGGAACCGGGGGTCGGGCTCGACGGCGACGACGACGTAGAGGTTGCCGGCGGGGCCGCCCTTGGTGCCGGACATGCCGCGTCCGGGGATGCGCAGGGTCTGGCCGTCGTCGACGCCGGCGGGGATGTTGAGCTTGAGGGTGGTCTCCTTCTGGACCACGCCGGTGCCGCCGCAGCCGCGGCAGGGGCTGGCGATCGTCTGGCCCTCGCCGTGGCAGCGCGGGCACGCGGTCTGCACGGTGAAGAAGCCCTGGCGATGGATGACCTGGCCCTGGCCCTGGCAGGTCTGGCAGGTCTGCGGCTTGGTGCCGGCTGCGGCGCCGCTGCCATCGCATTCTTCGCAGGAGTCGCGGCGGGGCACGGTGATCTCGCGCTCGATGCCGGCGACGGCCTCTGCGAACGGGATGACGACCCGGGTCTTGAGGTCCGCGCCGCGCTGCGGGCCGCCGCGACGGCCCTGGCCGCCCATGCCGCCGAGGTTCCCGAACAGGTCGCCGAACAGGTCGCCGAAGCGGCTGAAGATCTCGTCTGTGCCCTGGAAGCCGCTGAAGCCGGCCCGGGACGGGCCCTCGTGGCCGAACTGGTCGTAGAGCTTGCGCTTGCTGTCGTCGCTGAGCACCTCGAAGGCCTCGGCGGCCTCCTTGAAGCGCTCCTCGGCCTCGGCATTGCCCGGATTGCGGTCCGGGTGATGCTGCATGGCCATCTTGCGGTAGGCCTTCTTGATGTCCGGCGTGGCTGCCCCGCGCTCGACCCCCAGAACCTCGTAATAGTCGCGTTTCGCGGTCACAGCGCGCGTGAAGCTAAACACCTGACCGGGTGCTGTCAACCACGCCGGGCCGGGAATCATGGCCACCAGGCCTGGGATGTCGGCAGCGCCGGGGAATTTGGACCCGGGCCCGGGGTGCGCGGATCCCCCCCCCGTCCCGCATGTGGTAGCTTGGCCCGGCCCATGCGCCTCCTCAAGCAGTTCCTCCCTGGTGCTTTGTGTGCCCTCACGGTCCTCGCCGGCGGTTGTAAAGAAGAGGGCCGCGACGTGCTCTTCGACGAAGATGGCACCTGGGCCCTGCTCCTCTACGACCTCGACGGAAGGGGTCTGGAGTCGTTCTCCGCGAGCTCACGCGTCGATCAGTTCATGATCCACTTCCAGACCAACTTGGAGGAGACGGGCGGGATCGCGGCGGCGGCGAGCTGCTTGGACTCGATGGGCCGGACCGACCTCACGCAGACGCTGTGTGATGTCGGCAAGTTCGAGTGCCGCTGCTTCGACTACACCTTCGAGGGCAGCGCGATGACCTTCACCGATCGGGCGCCGAAGGGCGGCGAGGTGACCGACCCCAAGACGACCGATATCGAGGTCGCGGCGTACCCGGAGTACAGCTCGACCTACCGGTTCGAGCCCCTGCCCGAGGGGCTGTTCAACAGCGACGGGGTGATCTCGAAGTACGTGCTGCAGGCCCGCGGCAACGCCCTGTTCAAGCCGACCGGTTGCCTCGACGTCTGTGGGATCGCCGCGGAGCCGGTCGAGGAAGAGAAGTAGCCGGCCAGTCAAGTAGCCAGCCAAGTAGCAGGTGAGTCGGCTTTCCCGCCCGCACCTCCCTGGGCTATGCTGCGCGGCGGAGGTGCTCGGCGCGCTGGTGCGGCCCCCGGTCTTCAACACCGGTGCAGGATGCGAGGAGCTTCCCGGGCAGGTTCGATTCCTGTGCACCTCCGCCAGCCCCTGAGATCCCATGCTCGCACTCACTCCCGCGACCCTCGGCGGCGCCCATGACCTGCTTGCTCGCGCCCTCGTTCTCCTCGTCCTGACCGCCGGCGGCCTCGCGGCCCTGGCCACGCTGCTCAGCCGATCGCCGCGCGGTCGGTCCGCTCCGGGCTCATCCACTTCGGGTCTGTCCGGTTCCGGTTCCGGTTCAGGTTCAGGTTCAGGTCTGTCCGCGGGCCTCGCCGGCGCTGCCTTCTCCGGCATCGTCGGCGCTCTGGTCGCGCTGCAGGTCGGCGGTGTGGGAGCGCTGCTGTGGCTGGTGATCGCGTGCCTCGCCGGGGCCGCGATCCAGAGCGCAGAGGCGCGGCTCGGCGGGCGTCTGTACGCGCCGCGCATGACCCCGATCGCCCAGGCGCTGTCGGTCAGCCAGGCGCTCGCGGCGACCCTCGCCGCGCTGGTCGCCGGCGCCGCGCTGCAC
>NZ_JACCSO010000190.1 GCF_013812955.1 Nannocystis sp.
GGTCCGCGTGCGCATCGGCGACAGCGAGCTCGGCCCCGGCGTCGGCCGCGGCGGCAGCACCACCACCGCCTCCGTCACGCCGGCCGTACGCGCCGCGGCCGAGGCCGTCAAGAAGCAGCTCGGCGAGCTCGCCGGCAAGCAGCTCGGCAAGCGCCCCGAGGACCTGCGCTGGGACCCCAAGGGCGTCGCCGCCGGCCCGAAGTCCATCAGCTTCGCCGACCTGTGCAAGCACATCGACGGCGAGGCGCTCGTCGCCACCGGCACCCGCCCCGAGACCTACGGCGCCTACCCGATGAAGTTCATGGGCAGCAACAGCTATCAGATCGCCGGGGTGCAATTCGCCGAGGTCGAGGTCGACACCTGGACCGGCCTGGTGCGCGCCACCGAGGTGCTCGCCCTGCACGACTGCGGCCGGGTCATGAACGAGCTCACCTGCCGCTCGCAGATCCAGGGCGGCATCATCCTCGGCACCAGCTACGCGCTGATGGAGCAGCGCATCATGGACAGCAAGCGCGGCGTGATGCTCAACCCCAACCTCGAGAGTTATAAAATCGCCGGCGCCCTCGACATCCCCGACATCGAGGTCGTCTTCACCGAGGTCCACACCGGCGCCAATAACACCGGCGCGGTCGGCATCGGCGAGCCCGCCACCATCCCCACCGCGGCCGCCATCGCCTGCGCCCTCTTCAACGCGATCGGCGCGCCCGTGCGCGACCTGCCGCTCACCCCGGACCGGGTCCTCGCCGCCCTCGGCCTCATCCCCGCGCGTGAGGGTTGAAGTTACAACCTGGCCTTTGGGACACCCATGCAAGCTTTCGCCCTGATCCGCCCCCACACCCTCGCCGCCGCCCGCGAGCGCGTGCTGGCGAGCCCCGAGCAGCGGGTCTATCGCGCCGGCGGCGTCGACCTGCTCGACCGCATGAAGGAGGGCCTCACCACCCCGGAGGAGCTCGTCGAGCTCGCCAGCCTGCAAGGCGAGCTCGGCCAACAGCTGCGCGCTTTACAACCCGCATCGAGCGCAGGCGGCTGGGAGCTCGGCGCCCTCGTCACGCTCGCGCAGCTCGCCGAGCACGACCCACTCGATGGCCCCCACGCCGCGCTGCGTCAGGCCGCGGGCTCGGCCGCCACGCCGGGCATCCGCAACCTCGCGACCATCGGCGGCAACCTGCTGCAGCGCCCGCGCTGCTGGTACTTTCGCAGCGCCGACCTGCACTGTTTAAAAAAGGGCGGCAGCGCCTGCCTGGCGATCACGGGCGAGAACAAGTACCACGCGATCCTCGGCGGCGGTCCGAGCTTCATCGTGCACCCGTCGACGCTGGCCTGCGCCCTGCTCGCGCTCGACGCCCAGGTCGAGATCTCCGGCGAGTCACTGCGCACCATCCCGATCGCCGATCTGTTCGTGGGCCCCAAGCCCGACCCGAAGCGCGAGCACGACCTCGCGCCCGGCGAGCTGCTCGTGCGCGTGCTGCTGCCCGCGCTCGAGCGCTCGAGTCGCTCGGCCTATGCCGTCGCCAAGGAGAAGCAGTCGCACGACTGGCCGCTCGCCGAGGCCGCCGTGTTTCTGTTCGTCGCGGGCGGCGTCATCAAGTCCGCGCGGATCGTGCTCGGCCACGTCGCCCCGATCCCCTGGCGCTGCCCCGAGGCCGAGGCCGCGCTCATCGGACAAAAGCCCGACGCCGCCCTGTTCGCCCGCGCGGCCGCGACCGCGCTCGCCCCCGCGAGGCCGCTCAGGCACAACGCCTACAAGATCCCGCTCGCCCAGGGCCTCCTGCGCGAGGCCCTGCACCGGGCCGCCGACCTCCCGCTCCCGGAGTGACCATGCCGACCTTCCTCCGTGTCGTCGATACCACCCAGCCCGTCTGCAAGCACCTGCGCACCAAGGGCCTGCACGTCTACGGCCGCGACACCGCCGACGCCTTCACCACCTCGCGCTCGAGCCATTATCATTGTCTGCGCACGCAGTTCATCACCGGCCCCGACGGCGGCCTGTCGGTGCCCGAATCTTGCAAGCCGGGCCGCGACTGCTTCGAGCACCGCTGATCCAGCGACCCGCGGCCTCCGCCGCTGATCCGGCTACCCGCGGCTCCGCCGCTGATCCGGCTACCCGCGGCCTCCGCCGCTGATCCGCAGGTTCACAAGCGCGCGAGCCTGGCCCGTGGTGCCAGCCACTGCGCCGCTGAAACCTCGTCTATGCGACACTCGCGGCGGGCGGCCCATGTGACCGACGAGGCGATCGACACCCCTGGCTTCACGGCGCTCGAGGTCCTGCACAGCTCCTCGACCTGGGAGCTCGTGCGTGCCCGCCGGCGCCAGGATGGCGCCCAGGTCCTGCTCCGTCGCCCGCGCATCGCCAGCCCGCTGCGCCTCGCCGAGCTCCACCACGAGCTCGCGCTCGCCCGGCGCCTCGCCGACCCCGAGCTGCTGCGACCCCTCGGCGTCGAGCGCCTCGCGGACAGCTTCGTGCTCGTCCATGAATTCTTCGCCGGCCTGCCGCTGCTGGCCGGCGCCGAGCAGCGCCGCAGCGTCGCCGAGGTCCACCAGCTCGCCGTCCGCATGGCCGGCGCGCTCCGGGGTCTGCACCGCGCCGGCATCGTGCACAAGAACTTGCACCCGGGCGCGGTGCTGGTCGACGCCGACGGCACGCTCAAGCTGACCGACCTCTCGCTGGCCTCGGCCTTGCCGCGCGAGGAGGTGAGCGTCGAGCCGCCCTCGCGCATCCGCGGCGAGCTCGCATACCTCGCGCCGGAGCAGACCGGCCGCATGAACCGGGCGATCGACGCGCGCAGCGACCTCTACGCGCTCGGGGTCCTGCTCTACGAGCAGCTCGCGGGCGCCCTGCCGTTTCAGTTCACCGACCCGCTCGAGCTGATCCACGCGCACATGACCGCGATGCCGGTCTCCCTGCAGCGCATCGACCCCGAGATCGATCCCGACCTCGACGCGATCGTCCAGCGCCTGCTCGCCAAGAACCCCGAGGACCGCTTCCACGACGCCGACGACCTGCTCGCCGCGCTCGAGCAGGGCCGCGCCTGGCCGCGCCGCGACGCCCCCCAGCGCTTTCGCCTGCCCGAGAAGCTCTACGGCCGCGAGGTCGCCAACGCCGAGCTCATGGCCGGCTTTCGCCGCGCCGCCGCCGGCGCCTGCGTCTTCGTGCTCGTCGCCGGCTTCGCGGGCGTCGGCAAGTCCTCGCTGGTGCTCGAGCTGCACCGCCCGCTGACCGCCCGCCGCGGCTTCTTCGCCGCCGGCAAGTTCGACCAGTACAGCCGCGGCGTGCCCTTCTCCGCGGTGATCGGCGCCGCCGTCACCCTCATCCATCACGTGCTCACTTTGAGCGCGCGAGAGATCGCCACCTGGCGCGAGCGCATCAACCACGCCCTCGGCACCGCCCTCCCGGTGCTCGCCCAGATCCTCCCCGACGTGCAGCTGCTCGCCGGCCCCCAGCCGCCGCCCGCGCCGCTGCCGACCAGCGAGGCCCAGCACCGCCTGCAGCTGACGCTGCAGCGCTTCATCGGCGTGTTCACGGCCGAGGAGCACCCGCTCGTGCTGTTCCTCGACGACCTGCAATGGGCCGACGACGCGACCATGCGCCTGATCGAGGCCCTCGTCACCGACCCCGGCACGCATCACTTCTTGCTGCTCGGCGCCTATCGCGACCGCGAGATCGGCCCCGAGCATCGCCTCACCGGCCTGCTCGCCCAGCTGCGCGCCGGTGCCAGTCCGCCGCTCGAGATCGACCTCGCCCCATTGACGGTGGCCGACACCACCGAGCTGCTGCGCGACGCCCTCGCCACCGACGACGTCGGCGAGCTCGCCCGCGAGCTGGTGCGCCGCACCCACGGCAACCCGCTGTTCGTGCGCGAGTTCCTGCGCTTCCTCCACCGCGAGCAGCTCCTGCGCCACGACCCCGTCGCCGGCGTCTGGACCTGGGACCTCTCCGACATCGACGCCGGAAAGATCCCCGACAGCATCGCCGCGCTGCTCGGCGACGAATTGCGCCGCCTGGGCCCCGAGTCCCGGCACATCCTTCAGCTCGCCGCCTGCCTCGGCACCCGCTTCGACGCCGAGACCCTCGCGCTCGTGCACGGCAGCGAGGTCGCCGAGGTCGCCCGCCTGCTGCAGCCCGCCGTCGACCTCGACCTCGTCATCCCCCTGCACCCGAGCTACCGCCTGCTCGCCCACGCCCGCGTCGTCGACGACCTCGACCTCGCCGTCCCCCTGCGCTTCCTCCACGACCGCGTGCGCCAGGCCGCCTACGCCCTGATCCCGGACGACGAGCGACCCGCACGCCACGCCCAGATCGGCCGCAGCTTGCTCGCCCGCGCCCGCGCCCGCGGCAACCTCCACGAGGCCCTCTTCGACGTCGTCTCCCACCTCAACGCCGGCGCCGAGCAGCTCAGCGCCGACGACCAGGCCGAGCTCGCCGCCTTCAACCTCACCGCGGCCCGTCGCGCCAAGACCACCGCCGCCTACGAGACCGCGCTCGCGCTGCTCGCCGCCGGCATCACCCAGCTCGGCCCCGAGGCCAGGCGTCGCCGCCGCGCGCTCGGCTTTCATCTGCACGCCGAGCAGGCCGAGTGCGAGTACCTGAGTGGTTCTTTCGACCGCGCGCTGGCGCGGCTCGAGCAGCTCGAGCCCTTCGCCGAGGGCGCCGAGCAGCTCCTACAGCTCGTCGACCTGCGGGTCATCTTGCACACCAGCATGGGCAACACCCGCGCCGCGCTGCAGGCCGGTCGCATCGGCCTCGCCGCGGCCGGCGTGGTGATCCCCGAGGACGACGCCGCCTGTCGCGAGGCCGTCGCCGACGAGCTCGCGCGCATCGAGTCGCACTTGCGACGCAGCCCGCTCGCCACCCTCGTCGACGCCCCGCGGGTCGCCGACCCGGTCGTGCGCGGCGTGCTCAAGCTGCTCGCCGACATGTTGGCGCCCGCCAACATGACCCGGCCCGACCTCTACGCGCTGATCAACACCCGCCAGATCAGCCTCTCGATCGAGCACGGCCACACCGACATCTCGGCCTACACCTACGTCGTCTACGGCTACTTCCTCGCCACCGTGCTGCGCCAGTACCCGCAGGCCGACGAGTTCGGCCGCTTCGCCCTGCGCCTCAACGACCGCCTCGACAACTCCGCCCTGCGCTGCCGCCTGCGCTTCGTCTTCGCCACCTACGCCCACTTCACGCGCCCGCTGCGCGACGTGCTCGCCGAGTTTGCGACCGCCCAGACCGACGGCCGCGAGTCCGGCGATTACATCTACCTGTCCTCCGCCTGCAGCCACATCCTGATCTGCCGCCTCGGCCTCGGTGACCCGCTCGCCGAGGTCGCCGAGCAGGCCGACCGCTTCATCGCCCTGATGGAGCGCACCCGCGTCGCCTCCTCGCTCGCCGTCCAGAGCATCGCCCGGCAATTCGTCGCCGCCCTGCGCGGCCGCACCGAGGCCCCGCACAGCCTCGCCGACCCGGGCTTCGACGACGTCGCGATCATCGCCCGCTACGAGCGCAGCGGCCTGACCTTCGCGGTCCGCTGGTACGCGACCGTCAAGCTCCACCTCGCCCTGCTCTTCGACCGCCACGACGAGGCCCAGGCGATCCTCGACCGCTTCGGCGTCGCCATCGCCAGCAACTTCGGCTTCTACTTCACCACCGACTTCGCCTTCCTCGCCGCCCTCGCCGTGCTGCGCTTCGCCGCCGACGCCCCCGACGACCAGCGCCCCGCCCTGCTCGCCGGCTTCGACGCCCACGCCGCCGCCCGCGGCTCACCGATCACCGCCTGGGCCCAGTCCTGCCCGCAAAATTTCGCCCACAAGGTCGCGCTCGTGGTCGCCGAGCGGGCCGGCCTCGGCGGCGACCTCGGGGCCGCCATCGCCGGCTACGACCGCGCCATCGCCCTCGCCCGCGCGTCCGGCTTCGTCTCCCACGAGGCCCTCGCCTGCGAGCTCGCCGCCCGCTTCCATCGCCGCCGCGGCCACACCCAGCTCGCCCGCCTGCTGCTGCGCGAGGCCTACGCCGCGTATCAGCGCTGGGGCGCGACCAGCAAGCTCGAGGCCCTGCGCCGCCAGCACGCCTCCGACCTCGAGATGACCG
>NZ_JACCSO010000192.1 GCF_013812955.1 Nannocystis sp.
CGCGCGGGTCATTCGTGAGCGACCGACCGCGTCAGCGCCCGACCGACCGCGTCAGCGCCCGACCGACCGCGTCAGCGCCCGACCGACCGCGTCAGCGCCCAACCGACCGCGTCAGCGCCCGACCGACCGCGTCAGCGCCCAACAAAGTGAGCCGCGAGGCGTCGGACCTCGCGCATCAGCCGGTTGCGCGAGTACAGGCCCTTCTGGATCACCTGCTCGACGCGACCGGTGAGTCGCTCCCAGTCGTCGCGGTTGAGGTCGAGCGCGGTCATCACCGTGATCGGCACGCGCACGAATTCCGGGCGGCTGCGGATGCTGGCGATGACGTCGAAGCCGTCGATCTCCGGGATGCGCAGGTCGAGCAGGATCAGGCCCGGGCGGCTCTGCTCGATCAGGTCGAGCGCGGCCCGACCGGTCCCGGCGATGCGCACCGACCAGCCCTCCTCGATCAGCGTGCGCTGCAGCAGCTCGCGCAGCGACTCGTCGTCCTCGACGATCAGGATGTAACCGTCGCGCACCGGCACCAGCCGTTGGATGCAGGCCAGCAGCTGCTCGCGGCGCAGCGGCTTGGTCAGGTAGTCGTCGGCCCCGAGCGCCATGCCGAGCGGTCGCTCGTCGAGCATGCTGACGATGACCACGCGGGTGTCCTTGAGCTCCGCGTCGGCGCGGATCGCCTGCAGCACCGACCAGCCGTCCATGCCCGGCATCATGATGTCGAGGGCGATCACCACCGGCTTGAGCTTGCGGGCCAGCGCCAGGCCCTCCTTGCCGGTCGCCGCGCCGTAGACGTCCAGCCCCTCGCGACTGAGGATCCGTTCCATCATGTCGTAGACGTTGGGGTCGTCGTCGATGACCAGCATCGCCTGCGGGGCGGGCTTGACCGCCTCGATCGCCGCGCCCAGGCGAGCGCTCTGCAGCGCCGGATCCTCGAGGTTGAAGTGGCCGATGACCTGCGGCGGCAGGCGCACGCGGAAGGTCGAGCCGCTGCCGAGCGCGCTCTGCACGGAGATCTCCCCGCCCATCATCTGCACGAAGCGGCGGGTGATCGCCAGGCCGAGGCCGGTGCCGCCGTACTTGCGCGTGGTCGACGAGTCGCCCTGATAAAACGTCTGGAACAGGCGCTCCTTCTGCTCGGGCGACATGCCGATGCCGCTGTCGGTCACGCTGAACTCGAACCAGGGCTCGGCGCTGCCGGTCGGCTGCGTGCGCAGCACCTCGAGCACCACCCTGCCATGCTCGGTGAACTTGGCGGCGTTGCTGAGCAGATTGAACAGGATCTGCCGGACCTTGGTCAGGTCGGCCGCCATATCGCCGAGATCCGGCGCGGCGTGCACGTCGAACTGGTTGTCGTTTTGACCGACCAGGCGGCCCGTGGTGGCCACGACGTCGTCGATCATCGCCTGGACCGAGAAGGTCTCGACGTGCAGCTCCATCCGCCCGGCCTCGATCTTCGACAGGTCGAGGATGTCGCTGATGATGCCGAGCAGGTGCGTGCCGGCGACGTGGATCTTCTGCACGTCGTTGCACAGCTGGCCCAGCGGCCCGGGCGCGACCACGGCACGGTCCTCGGCCTCGCGCGCGGCCTGCCCGCGCAGCTCGTCGAGGGCGATCTCGCTGTAGCCGATGATCGCGTTCAGGGGCGTGCGCAGCTCGTGGCTCATGTTGGCCAGGAAGGCGCTCTTGGCCCGGCTGGCCTCGATCGCCTCGTCGCGGGCCAGCTCGAGCTTGTCGTTGAGGTCCCGCAGGCGCCGCTCGCTGCGGACATTGTCGGTGACGTCGCTCGCCACCCCGATCACGCCCTGCAGGCGCCCGCGGCTGTCGGTGAACGGCGCCGTCCAGGTCTCGAAGGACCGGTCCAGAAACTCGAAGACGCCGCGCAGCGCCGCGCCGGCGAGCGCCCGTCGCACGCCATCCAGCAGCGAGGGGATCCCCGCGAACACCTCGAACGCGGATCGTGCCCCACGCCCGGAGCCACCAGACTCGTGGTTCCCCTCCTGGGGGTTACCGGCAACGAGAAGATCGGGGTGGTCGGGCTCGAGGCTGTCGGGCCCGAGGTTGTAGGGCTGGAGGCCGACGGCCGCGAGACCACGACCCTCGAGCAAGATGATGTGCCCGCGGGTGTCGACCGCGAACAGCACCAGCGGCAGGTTCGCGACCACGCTGCGCAGCACCTCGAGGTGGATCGCGCTGCGCTGCGGGTCGACCTCCACGCGCGCCGCACGACCCGCGACGTACACCGCCTGCTCGGCGTCGCTGCGCCGCAGGCTCCACATCAGCGCCGCTTCGCCGTCGTGAAGACGGGCCGTCACGCTCACCTGCGCGTCGGGACCGAGCCGCGCCCAGCACTCGCGCCACGCTTCGCGGTCGGCGGGGAACAGCAGCTCCTCCGCCGCGGTGCCGACCGCCGGCTCACCGCCCAGCGCCTGACACAGCGCCGCGTTGACGAGCAGCACCTTGCCCTCGAGGTCGAGCGCCGCCATGCACTCCCCCGACAGGTCGATCAGGCGACGAAGGCTCAACTCGGGCGCGGAGGGCCGCTGGGGATTCGTCGCGTCATGCATGAAGCAGGAGGGGCCGAGGGTGCCTCATCCTATCCCCTGCCGCAACGAAAGCAACGGTCGCCCGAGGGAGAACATGGGCGGCGCACGGGGCTACTTCGCCCCGAAGACCTGCGTCCACAGGTGCCCGTACTGGCCCCCAGTCGAATACCCCACGCCGATGTCCTGGAAGCCCGGGCTCATGATGTTGGCGCAGTGGCCATCGCTGCCGAGCCACTGGTCCATCGTGCCCTGCGCGCCCGGCGAACCCGCGGCGATGTTCTCGCCAGCGTTGCTGTATCCGCCGTATCCGGCCTTGCCCATGCGATCCCACGGCGACTCACCGTCGGGGTTGGTGTGGTTGAAGAAGTCACGCGCCGCCATGTCCGCGGAGTGCTTCCGAGCGGCGCAGCGCAGCGCGGGATCCATCTTCAGCGGACCGGTGGCCGCGAACACGCCCTTGCTGTGACAATCGACCCCCTGCGCGCGGACCTCATTGACCAGCGCGAGCACGTCGAGCTCGAGCTGGGCCCAGGCCGGATCCCAATTGCCGACCCCGACGCAGTACCCGTTGTCCGGCACATCCACCGGCGGCGGCAAGCCCGAGTCATCCGCGCCGGTGGTCCCGTCGCCGCTCGTGCTGCTCGTCATCGCCTCGGTGGTGACCGGTCCTGACGTGACAGGCTCGGTGGTGATCGGTCCGCCAGTGCTGGCGTCGCCGTCGGTGCTCTCCCCCGTGGTCGCCTCCGCGGTCGCTTCCGCGGTCGCGTCCGCGGTCGTTTCGCCCGTCTCCAACGCCGCGGTCGTCGCCTTCGACGTCGCGCTCGCGCCGGTGCTCGAGCCCGCGCCTGCCTCGGTGGCAAGCTCGTCCCCGTCGAGGCCGACATAACATCCCCCGAGCACCAGGGAGACCGCGAGTACGCGCCATGAGCCGACGAGACGAGACATGAGCTCACCTTAGACCCGAGCGCCGCCTCGACTCAAGGCCCCCGGACCGCAAAGCACACGGCGGTCCACAGACCCCAATGCCCGCCACGCACACAACCGCGACCGCGAACGCAGTACCGTGTCGGCATGAGGACTTTCCCCGGAATCGACCCGCTCGCCCTGGTCCTGGCTCTTGGGACAGGCGCCTGCTCAAACGATGGCACCCAGGACCCGAGCGCCGGGAGCTCGAGCTCACCACCACCACCGGCGGTACCGTCGACCAGATTCGCCTACCTGCGCGACAATCAGGGCATCCACATCCTCAAGGACCACCCCTGACCCCGCCGTGACGAAGGACGTGCCATGCATTTGATCACGCGATTATGGCCGCTCATGCTCCTGTCGGCGGCCACCACGTGTGGCTCGGACCCGGCAAATGACACCTGGATGCTCGGGACGTTCTCGGACGTCCAAGTGGGACAACTAAATTACCAGAGTGCACCTTTCTACGACATCCTGGAAGACGGCAGCTTTGTCAAGGGCAAGATCGTGCACCCGGGGAACGTGAGGGTAGAAACCGGAGAATACCGGTGGGAGCGTCGGGGCGAGGACGAAATTGAAGTGCTGTTTCCGGATGTTGAAAAAGGGGGCATCGAGGCGTGGCGCATCAGCCCTGGTTTCGACTGCAACACGGTCCGCGTCGATTACATTCAAAGAGGTGAGCCGGGCCTCGAGACGGCCCTCTACCGCGGTGCAGTGTGCATCGAGGCGCTGGGGATGAAGTGCCCCTCCGGCTCGAATTGCGACAGCACCAAGGCGGTATGGTGCGATGAGCCACCGCCGCCCTGTGATGAAAAGTAGGTTCTGAGCCGGCCTCGCCACGAGATTTTCTAGAAAAAACGCACATGACCCCGAGGACACCAGCCCTCGGGGTCATGTGTTGCGAGCACCGGCCGCATTCACATGCGGCCGGCGCTCACTTCGTTCACTTCGAAGGCGGCTCGCCGCCCGGCGTGGTCGCCCCGCCCTCGGCAGCCGCGTCGACCGCGGTCGCCTCGTTGGCCTTGTTCGGCATCACGGTCGCGGTCCCGCTCTTGTCGATGACGATGACGCGGAACTCGATGCGACGGTTCTTGGCGCGGGCC
Organism: Nannocystis sp.; assembly: GCF_013812955.1. Taxonomy (GTDB): domain Bacteria; phylum Myxococcota_A; class Polyangia; order Nannocystales; family Nannocystaceae; genus Nannocystis. The sequence continues at coordinate 4,610 of NZ_JACCSO010000192.1, forward strand.
TTGGCCGACTTGCCGGTGTCGATCGGCTTGCTGCGGCCGTGGCCGACGGTCTCGACGCGCGAGGCCTCGATGCCCTTCTCGACCATGTGGTTCTTGACCGACTCGGCGCGGCGCCGCGACAGGTCGAGGTTGGCCTCCTCGGAGCCGACGTCGTCGGTGTGACCCGAGACCTCGATGCGCAGGCTCGGGAAGTCCTTCAGGACCTTGACCGCCGCGTCGAGGGTCTTGAACGACTTCTTCTGGATCTTGTCCTTGCCGAACTCGAAGAAGATGCCCTCGATCGGCTGGTTCGGGTTCCAGACCACTTCCTTCGGCAGGTCGTCGCGGCAGCCGTCCTCGTCCTCGAAGCCGTTGTAGTTCTCGGGCTCGAGCGGGCACTTGTCGAGCTTGTCGATGATGCCGTCGCCATCGGTGTCGGGCGGCGGCGGGCAGCCGTCGGGCGCGATGCCGGGCTCCTGCGGGCAGGCGTCGACGGCGTCGAGGAAGCCGTCCTTGTCGGCGTCGGGCGGCGGGCAGCCGTCGGGCGCGACGCCGGCCTCGTAGGGGCACTTGTCGACGGTGTCGAGGAAGCTGTCGTTGTCGCTGTCGATCGCCGGGCAGCCATCGGGCGCGACGCCGGCGAGCTTCGGGCACTTGTCGTTCGGATCGAGGAAGCCGTCCTTGTCGGGGTCGAGGTCCTTCTCCGGGGGCAGCGGGCGCACGCGGCCGAGCACGAGGCTGAAGCCGGCGAGGATCTCCGCGTGGGTGGTGAACTTCGGGACCAGCTCCCGCGCCCGGGCAGAGATGATCCCGCGGCCCTCGATGCGAAACGCCGCCATGCGGCTGATGTAGATCTTGAGGCCGCCGCCGAAGTGTCCGGCGGGGTCGACATCATTACCGAGCGCCTTGGTCGCCGACATCACGCCGAGCGCGCCGTAACCACCGAGCACGAAGGGCGCGACCCGGTACGGCAGCTGCAAGATCGCGTGGCCGCGGCCGGAATAGACGAAGGCCCGGTCGTTGCGAGGGTTGCGGACGAAGGTCGGCACCGCCGCGAACTCGCCCTCGAAGCCGAGGAAGCGCAGCGGGAAGTAGGCGACGCGCACCCCGACATCCGGGTTGGCCCGCCACAGCGGCGAAGCCGGCGTTGTCTTCGGGTCGTAGAGGTCGTGATCCGGCGCGGCGATCAGCAGACCGCCGAACACGCCGAGCTCGAACAGGTGCCGCTCCGGTGAGTAGCGGTAGATCCACTTGCGGGTGTCGCGGACCTTGCCCTTCTCGTCGAGCACCACCCCGGCGGGCGGCTGGCGCTTGCGCTGCTTCTTCTTCGGCGTGCTCACCGATACCTTGGCCTCCGCGGCGGGCGCTGCCGGGGTCGCAGCAGGCTCGGCCGGCGCCGCAGCAGGCTCTGCAGCGACCGGAGCAGGCTCGGCAGCAGAAGCACTCGCCTCACCGCCAACGGTGGCCTCACCGCCAGCCTCGGTCGGGGCGGCAGACAGCGGGCTCGTCGTCGTCGCGGCGACGAGCAGCACACCAGTGGAGATCAGGGCACGGGTCCAATTCATCGAGTACATCCTGTAATTCTCGGAGCGGTCGCGGGTCATCACGTGCACGTCATGGACGGCGCTTCACAGCCGAGCACGGCCTTGTCGTCGAAGATGCCGAGCAAGCTCTCCGTCAAGCACACCTGACAGCCCGAGTTGTCGCCGTCCGGCTCGCTGCTGCACGCAGGGGGGTCCGTGTTGCTGCAGTAGTTGCCGATGCACTCGACCAGCTTGACCAGCTTGTACAGCTCCTCGGTCGTCAGCAGGTCGAGGCAGCCCGTGAAGCACGAGTAGTCCTGCTGAGGGTCCATCGGATCCAGCATGACCGCGCAGCCGAGCACGCAAGTGATGCCGTCACGACAGCTGTCCTTCGGGATCGGCACCTCACCGGTGCTGGTGGTGTCGTCCGGCTCACCCGTCGTGAACTCGTAGATCACGGTCGTTCCCTCGCCGGTCGTCAGGTCAGGCAGACCGAGCTCGAAGCGGTCGTCGGAGTTGCAAGCGAGCCCCGCCGCAACGCCGAGGCTGAGCACGAGGAGACCTGCCGTCGGGAGTAAGTGGGGTAATGCCCGGGCCATCTGCCGCACGATACCAGCGACCGCCCGCACCACAAACGTTTCCCCGCGCCTGATGTCGCCGGATCGCCGCCGCCGGCCGCAGTCACCAGGCCCGCGCCAAACAGCGCGGCCAGCGAGCCCCCGGCGGTCCTTTCGACAGCTTCGTTGGACCTGGTGGCCCCAGGCCCTCCGCCGGGGACCCTCCGCCGGCTCGCCAGCGAGGTGTCCGGACCGGCCGCATCCTGGCCGGTCCGGGCTGCGGCCAGCTCGTGGACCGCCCGCCGCCAGGCCTGTGGAGAGGTCTGTGGCCGTTGCCGGGCGCTGGCGCGGGCCCATGCGCGCATGAGCGCGAGCTTGTTTTTTCTCGCGACCGGGGGCCATACTGAGGACCGCCCGCGGGGCTCATTTCCCGCCCTTCCCCGCGTTTACGGCCGCTTCGGCCGCCTGCTGCCTTTGCTTGAGGATGCACCATGAACATCAAGACCCACCTGGGAACGATCTGCATCGGCGCGCTGGCTGGGAGCCTCGTGGCCTGTCCTGGACCGGAGCCGGAGGCCTTCGACTGTGACGCCCAGGAGGCGGCCTTCCAGGCCTCGTTCGCCGACGACGGCGTGCTGCTGCCGGAGATCCCCGACTCGAACTCGTTCCCGATGGCGCTGGCGCTGTCGGAGCTGGGCATCAACAACTTGCTGACCGGGGTGGTCGGCGGCAACGTGCCCTTCGCCAGCGACCTCGACCTCGGCCTGATCAAGATCAACTTCGTCCCGGTCGCCGCGCCGACGATCAGCATCGTCAAGGTGCCCAACTGCACCAAGTGCGTGCTGTTTCACGTCGACTTCTCGTTCCAGATCAAGACCGGCGACGACCCGGGCGGCGCCGGCATCGGCGGGGCCGACGTGGTGATCCCGCTGCGCTTGCAGCAAAACGACGACGGCAGCTCCTCGCTGGTCGCCGGCTACGAGGCGGCCCGCGTCGACAACATGGTGCTCAACGCCATGGGCTTCGAGATCAACGACATCGACCACCCGAACGTCCAGGGCCTGTTCGAGATCCTGATCACCGAGGGCCTACAGAAGCAATTCGGCACCACCGAGCTGCTGCGCTTCGCCCCCTGGGCGATCGGCGGCAACCAGGTCAAGGTCGCGGCCCGCAAGTTCGCCATCTACCACGACACCAAGGTGATCGTGCTCGGCATGCAGACCAACCTCGACCTGCCCAGGAGCGCCTCGCTCCAGATCGGCGGCGCGCTGCCGATGGGCATCCCGATGGAGGTGCAGATGCACCCCGGCCTGCTGCTCGCCATGAGCCAGCGGATGATCACCGAGGGCGAGATCTCCCGCAATTACAACGACAAGGGCGCGCCCGACCCGGACGGCCTCTACGGGGTCACCCTCGAGTCCATGGCCCCCAACAACATCCCGAACAGCAACCAGCTCGAGGTCGGCTTCCGGGTGTGGCGCACCGAGGAGGGCTACTGCGGCTACGCCGACGCCATCACCACCCTCCAGCTCGACCTCAGCGAGGAAGACGCGATCTCCGTCACCCCGACCGATGAGCTGCGCGTCACCGGCGGCGAGGGCATCGGCGAGATCGCGGCCACCGACCAGGAGCTCGTCAACAAGAACAAGAACCTGATCGAGACCTTCAAGCGCGACCTCAGCGAGCAGGTCGGCATCACCGTCAACTACAAGGAGCTCGCCGTCGAGGGCAGCACCATCCTGTTCGACACCCTGGCGCTGCGCGTCGACCGCAGCAAGATCAACATCGACATCGACTTCCAGGTCGTCGCCAACGAGGGCTGATCGCCCGCCGAGAAAGGTCGTCCATGCCCAACCTTGTGCCTTATCCGCTTAACTCGCGCTTTCGTACTCGCTCCGGTTTTTGCTCGCTCGCCCTCACCCTCACCGCCCTCGCGCTGCTACCCGCCTGCCCGCCCGCCAGCCAGGACACCGAGGGCGGCTCCAGCACCAGCACCAGCGCCCCGGCCACGAGCACCGGCCCCGACGACCCGACGGCCACCGGCTTCGAGCTGCTGTGTCAGCCCGGCACCGAGCGCTGCGCCGGCAGCGACATGCGCGAGATCTGCAAGCCCAGCGGTCTGGCCTATGAGCAGGTCTCCTGCAACAAGCACCAGGTCTGCTCGGAGGACACCGACGGCGGCACCAAGACCACCTGCGTCGGCCCCTGCGAGAAGGCCAGCGGCACCCCCAGCTCGGTCGGCTGCGAGTTCCTCGGCATCCGCGCGCGCAGCTTCAACGGCGCCGACGACCCCGCCATCTTCTACGACGCCCTGATCGTCGGCAACCCGGACAAGGTCCAGGCCGCCGAGGTGCAGCTCTACTTCGCGTCGAACGGCTCCGGCACCGACGAGCCGCTCGGCGACCTGGTGACCCTGGCCCCGGGCGAGAGCCACATCTTCAAGATGACCACCAGCCCGATCGGCGGCTTCTCGGCCGTGCGCAGCGGCGGCGTCTACCGCGTCGTCAGCGACATCCCGGTGATCGCCTACCAG
>NZ_JACCSO010000208.1 GCF_013812955.1 Nannocystis sp.
CTGGTCCGGGACTTCGGCTGGACGCTGATTGCGCATGCCTGAGAGCCCCGGAAGGACTTCGGGCCAGCGGTACTAGCTTCTCTTGATGATGATACGGGCGCATCATTGCCCGTGATTCATCACCGCACTCAATAGCAGCGTTGGTTTCGCGCTCAGGTCAGACGCTTCTCAGCATTTTGGTGAAGCGCGCACGGGGTCCCCGACTCGAGAGCGTGATACGCCTTCTGCCGCTTCCCCTCATTTTGGTGGAGCGCTCGAGCTTGGCGCGCCCATCCGCGCCCTCGTGGGGAGTAGAGTCGTTCGATGGCACGGGACTTGTTAGAGGGGATTCGGCAGCGGGCAGCCGCTCGGAGCATGACGCTCACCGGACTCGCGCGCGCTGCCGAGATGCAGCCGGGCAACCTCCGGCGGATGCTCATGAGCACGACGGCGAGCCCACGACTCGGAAGCGTGATGCGACTCCTGCCGCCGCTTCACTGCCAGGTTGACCCGGCAGGTGCTCACACGGCGGGCGAACTGGTGGCTTTTCTCGACACTGAGCGGCAACGCCAGGGCTGGACCTGGGAGCTGCTGCTGACGCCGATCGGCCTGGACATTGACAAGACCCGTGCGAGCTTCTCGCGCCCTGACCGGATGTCGCTGGAGGTATTTGCCCGCCTCGGCGAGGCGCTTCATATCGATTTTGAACTCGTCGATGACCCAACACCCTCCATGAAGTACCCCCGGGCGACGGCGACCGCCCCGCACCCGGCAACTGCACCCGCGATATCGGAACGATCGGCGCCACATGAAGCGGAGACGATATCGCCGCCGCGTCCAGACGACGAGCTCGCTGGCGCCCAGGTCGCGATCGTGGTCCTTCGAGCCGAGCTTACTCGGGAGGCTGCGGCACGCGCGAAAGCCGAGACGCAGGCCGCTCTCGCGGGCGAACTGCTCGGAAACTGGATTCAAGCTTACAGGCTCCAGAATCAGCAGTATCAGGTGGCGCTCGAAGAGCGCCGGGCTGCCGAGGAGCGCGCGCAGGCGCAGGCCGCAAGAGAAGTCGACGACGCAGTCACCAAGCTCGCCGCCGCGGACGCAATGGCGCTGCGGGACGCCGAGCGTGCGCGGCTGGCCGAGCGGCTGCTTGCGGTAGAGAACGAACTCGCCGACCGCCGAAAGGCGGAGGCCGACGACGCAAGCTATCTCACCGGCCTTCTCGCGGCGGACTCCATCCCTGACGTCATCACGTTCTTCGCGAGGCGTGTGCTCGGCGTTCCCTTCGAGGACGCCGACCAAGCATTTGATGCCCTCGAACAGCAGAGCGGACAGATCGCGGGCGATACTCGCCCGCAGCCCGAAGCGGAGGCGGACGTCGGGGTCCAGCGGCACCCACTCACCTGGCGCTACCATCGTCCATCAGACGGGCGGTTGCGAACCACACGGGCCAGCGTGCCGGATGGGGAGTCAGCGAGTCGGTGGGAGCCGGGGCGTAAGAAGTAGCGCGACCCGCTGTCGTATCCCGCACAGTTGAGGTCGTCGCACCTCGCAGGCCGCTCGTCGCTCGCCATCGCGCTGGCCGAGCCACCCACAGCGCCGATCCGAGCCAGACGGGGTCGCCCTCGCGCTGCTCCGGGTCGTCGCCGCGGAAAGCGCGCTTCCATGAGGGCCGCGATATCCTCCATCGGCACGCCCTGGCGCTGCCTGGCGACGATGAAGCGCACGCGCACGAGGGCCTCGGGCGCCCACGCAGCAGCGAGCTGGGCGATGTCCGGCCTGGCGGCGAGCCACGGGCGTGGCAGGAGCTTCAGGGCCACCCACCGATATAGGATGTCGCGGGTCGACCCGGTGACGGCCAGCAGCTCCTCGGTGGTGACGTGGTCTCAGCTCGGCCTTGTGCGCGGATGTCGGGCCGGGCGACATGTTCGCCGGCCTCGCGCATCTCGGGCCGGGAGACATGTTCGCCGCCTCGCGCAGCTCGGCCACGGCGCGCGGGCGTCGGGCCGGGAGAGGGGCACCAGCATCCGTTCGTGGATGAACTGCCGCGAGATGCTCGCCTCGGCGGTGCGAGGGACGAACAGGGCGGATGCGACGCGCCCCTGATCCGACCCCGCGCACCGGCGAGCCCCGCTCGGGGATACGCACTCGCGTCACGGCGATGATGCGCGTCACGGCGATGATGCGCATCACGGCGACCATGCGCATCACGGCGACCATGCGCATCACGGCGCAGAGCTGCATCGCGTCGCTCACGGCTTAAGCGTCACGGCCCGCGGCGGTGGATGCTTCTTGAGCACATCTTCCACACAGCGCCCGACGTCACCCAGTGGTCGCGCGCCGTTGATCTTGACGGCCTTGCCGGGGGTGAACTCGATCTTGAGGCGTGCGGTCGGATGCGTCTTGCACCTGGCCAGCGCGGCGCGCAGCTTGAAGCGCGGCCGCTGCTCGGACTCGGCGGCCCCCGCCGCGGGCCTATCGGCGAGCGCGTCGGCGGGCTCATCGGCGAGCGCGTCGGGCTCGTCGACGATCGCCGCAACGATGGCCCCATGATCGGTGACCCGAACGTCCTCGGGCTCGCAGATCGGCACGGTCTCGAGCGCCAGGTCCGGCGCGCGCACAGACCCAAGCGCCGCGGACGAGCATGCAGGGGCGACTGCGCTCGTCACCGCATCGGCGCAAGCCTCGGGCCCTGCTTGTAGGGCGAGCCAGACCGGCAGCATCACGGCGCCACTCGCAAGCCACCACAGGCGGCGCACGGCCTGCCAGCGGGTGTGATCGCGCAAGGCGGCCTTGATCGCCGCCGTCATGGAGGCCGCGCTGTGATGCCGCTTATCGCGGCCGTCGAGCGCCCCGCGCAGCACGGCCGCGAGCTCGCGCGGCAGCGGCAGCTTGTCCAGCGGCACCCGCGGATCCGCCTCGATCGGGTCGGGGAGCGTTTTGGCGGTGAGCATCGTGTACCAGAGCGCGCCCACCGAGAAGATATCGGCCCGGAAGTCGCCCGGGCCGCCCTTGAGGCGCTCAGGGGCGATGTAGCGCGAGGTGCCGTAGACGCTGATCGTCTCCGATGCCTCGGGCTGCGTGAGCACCAGCGTTGTCTCCTCGATCACGCGCGCGTTGCCGAGGTCGAGGAGGCGCGCGCGTGGGCCGTCGTCGCCCGGCTCGATCATGCAGTTGTAGGGCGAGACGTCGCGGTGGGCGACGCCCCGCTCGTGCAACGCCGCGAGGCCAGCGAGCAGATCGAGCACGAGTCGCACGCTCTGCGCCCACGGCAGCGGCTTAC
>NZ_JACCSO010000240.1 GCF_013812955.1 Nannocystis sp.
CCGCGCACGCCAGCACCCCGCCGACGAAGCCTTCGAGGTCCGCGCACTGCTTGTCGCCCAGCGCGGGCCCGTCGCAGACCTCGTCGCCGTTGAGCTGATCGTCGCCGCAATCTGCGCCGCCGGTCGGCGCCGTCGACCCGCCCGAGCTCGCGTCGCCGGTCTCGCTGCTGCCGGCGCTCTCCGTCGCCTGACCGCCCGAGTTGCACGCCGCGAGCGCGACGAATGAGAGGAGGGGGGCGAGCAGGGACAGCGAGACGACGCGCATGATCAAGGACATGGTCGCCGCTATAACACCCCGGGGCCGCGCCTGGCAGGCCTCGAAGGGCCCTCTGCCGCGACGAATTGTGTCGATGCAGGGCCCCGTCGATATCCGCGCGAACGCCCTCGCCACGCGCCCATCAGTCACCCGGCGCCTGCTGGCCCGAACTCCGCGCCCGCTGCGCAGATCCTCTGCATGAAGAGGCCTCGCAGTCGCTCGCTGCCCGGACATGCGCGCTGCCACGTCGATCACCGCGCACTGGCGATCGCTCGCAGTGCCCCCGGTTTTGACAGTCCGCCGCTTCACCACCAAGGACAGCGTGAAAGGCAGGTACGACATCATGGCTCGCGGCGACAAGGACTCATATACCGACAAACAAAAGCGCAAAGCGGAGCACATCGCCGACAGCTACGGCGAGCGCGGCGTCCCCAAAAAGGAAGCCAAGGCCCGCGCCTGGGCCACCGTCAACAAGGACTCCGGCGGCGGCAACAAGAGCGGCAGCGGCCGCGGCAAGCCCGAGACCACCAAGGCGGCGAAGGCCGGCGGGCGCAAGGGCGGCCGCAAGACCACCGCAAAAAAGACCGCCAAAAGGTCCGCCAAGCCGACCGTCAAGCCGACCGTCAACGCCAAGAAGGCCGCCAAGAAGTCCAGCATGGGCACCCGCGCCGAGCAGCGCAGCGCCGCCGCCAAGAAGGGCTGGGAGACCCGTCGCAAGCGCTCCGCCACCAAGGCCAAGGTCCGCAAGACCACGGCCCGCAAGTCGTCCAAGCGCTAGCACCACTGTCATGACAGGCGCCGCAGGCACTGTCATGACAGGCACGACAGGCCCGACAGGCACCGCAGGCCCGACAGGCCCGACCAGCCGCGGCCGCTCGCAGGCTTGCAGCGAGGCTATCGCCAGCGGGGGCGCCCGGGTATAGTCCGGCCGATGCCCCTGCAGAACGAGAGCTTCCTGCAAGCGTGCCGCGGCGAGCGGCCCGCGCAGACGCCGATCTGGCTCATGCGCCAGGCCGGGCGCTACATGCCCGAGTATCGCGCGATCCGCAGCCGGGTCAGCTTCAATGAGCTGTGTCGCAGCCCCGAGCTGTGCGCCGAGGTCACCTTGCAGCCGGTCGACTTCCTCGGGGTCGACGCGGCGATCCTGTTCTCGGACATCCTCGTCGTGTTCGACGCGCTCGGCATCGACGTGCGCTTCGAGCCCTCGCCGGTGCTGAGCGCCCCGGTCCGCACCGAGGCCGAGGCCAAGGCGTTGCGCTGGGGCGACCCGCACGAGACCCTCGGCTACGTGTTCGACGCCGTGCGTGCGTGCAAGCGCGCGCTCGCCGATCGCGTCCCGCTGATCGGCTTCTGCGGCGCGCCCTTCACGACCCTCAGCTATCTGGTCGAGGGCCAGACCAGCCGCGAGTTCGAGCGCATCAAGGGCATGATCTTCGCCGCCCCCGCCGTGTTCGCCGGCCTGATGGAGCGCATGACCACGCTCCTGTGCGAGTACCTGCGCGGCCAGGTGCTCGCCGGCGTCGACGCCCTGCAGATCTTCGACAGCTGGGCCGGCGCCCTCGCCCCCGCCGACTACCGCGCCCACGTGCTCCCCCACCTCGCGCGCCTGGTCGACTTCACCCGCGGCCTCGGCGTGCCCACCATCCTGTTCGCCCGCGGCAACGCCAACCTGCTCGCCCAGGTCGCCGAACTGCCCGCCGATGTGCTCGGCATCGACTGGTCCATCGACCTCGATCAAGCCATCCGCGTCACCGGCCCCGAACGCGTCGTCCAGGGCAACCTCGACCCCATGGTCCTGCTCGGCACCCCCGCCCTCGTCGAATCCAAAGCCCGCGACATCGTCGCCGCCGGCCGCGCCGCCAAGGCCCACATCTTCAACCTCGGCCACGGCATCTCCCGCCACACCGACCCCGCCATCGCCCGCCTCCTCGTCGAGGTCGTGCACGCGGCGTCCGCATCCTCCACCACCTCCGCATGAGCACGCGCCCGCTCGCCTCGCGCGGCGCCTCCCTCGCCCTGCTCGCGGTGCTCGTCGCCTGCCAGAGCACCCCCGCGCGCCCGGGCCCGAGCGTCCCCCCCGAGCCCTCCACTGCCCTGCCGGACCCCGTCGGCGCGCCGGTCAACCGTCAGCCCGGTGAGCTGCTGGCGATCACCGTCCCACTCGTGGACGGCGACGGCCTCGCGCTGGCGAGCCTGCGAGGCCGCGTGGTGGTGCTCGAGCTCACTGCGACCTGGACCCGCAACTGGCCGCAGACCTACCCGTTGTACGCCCGCCTGCTGCGCGAGCACGGCCCAGACCGCCTGGCCGTCATCGTCGTCGCCATGGACAGCGAGCGCGCGACCTTGAGCCCCGAGCCCGGCCTCCGCGGCCCGGGTTTCGACCTCGGCTGGGACCCGCAAGGGGCCCTCGCGGCCCGTCTGCAGGCCGCCGCGCTGCCGACGGTGCTCGTCCTCGACCGTGAGGGCCGGGTCGCCTATGTGCAGGCAGATGCGCCGCCGGGGGCCACCCAGGCGCTCGAGGACGGCATTCGCCGGGCGCTGGCGTCCTCCTCCGCCGCCCGCTGAGACCGATCGCCGGGGACCCCCGGCTCCCCGGCCCCTTGTCGCTGCGCAGCCGCGCGGGCATCCTGGCCGACCGCCCGGCCCATGATCATCGAGACCCTCAACGCGATGACCCCGGACCCCCGGCTGCAGGCGCTGATCGTCCTGCTCGGCTCGTTCGTCCTGGCCTTCTTCACCGAGCTGCTGTTTCGCAGCGTCCTGGTGATCTTCGTCCAGAACACGAAGACCGAGCTCGACGACATCATCGTCGCCAACGTCCGCCGCCCGCTGTTCCTGAGCGTGCTGTTCCTCGGCAGCTCGTGGGCGGCCTCGCTGCTCGAGCCGCGGGCCTGGCTGGTGTTCGTCCTGAACGCGACCTTCGTCAGCATCTCGATCCTGCTGTGGACCGGGGCCCTGATCCGGGTCTGCAGCGCGATCCTCCACCACGTCGGCCGCCGCCACGGCGCCGCCGGCGTGCTGCAGCCGCGCACCCTCCCGCTCTTCGACATGCTGGCGAAGATCCTGCTGTTCGGGGCCGCGGTCTACCTGATCATGCTGGCCTGGACCCTCGACGTCACCGGCTGGCTCGCCTCCGCCGGCATCGTCGGCATCGCCGTCGGCTTCGCCGCCAAGGACTCGCTCGCCAACCTCTTCGCGGGGATCTTCATCATCGCCGACGCCCCCTACAAGCTCGGCGACTTCATCATGTTCGAGGACGGCATGCGCGGCCGCGTCACCGAGATCGGCCTCCGCGCCACCCGGATCCTCACCCGCGACGACATCGAGATCAACATCCCCAACCAGCTGATCGGCAACTCGCGGGTCGTCAACGAGTCCGCCGGCCCGCACGAGAGGGAGCGCGTGCGCGTCCCGGTCTCGGTCGCCTACGGCTCCGACATCGACCTCGTCCGCAAGGTCCTGCTCGAGTGTCCCAAGGGCCAGCCGAACATCTGCGAGGAGCCCCGCCCCTTCACCCAGTTCCAGAAGTTCGGCGACTCCGGCCTCGACTTCGTCCTGTGCGTGTGGATCCACGAGCCGCGCTACAAGGACGATGTCATCGACGCGATGAACACCCGCATCTACAAGGCCTTCGCCGCCGCCGAGATCGAGATCCCCTACGCCAAGCTCGACGTCTTCATCAAGACCCTCCCCCAGCTCCACGCCCAGCTGGTCGCCCAGGGAACAGCGCCCCTCACCGCCGAACCCGCCGGCCACCTCCCGGTCACCGCCCAGACCGCGGCCGCCCAGGTCGCCCACGCGCTCGCCCAGCCCGCCCAGCCCGGCTCCATCCTGTCGAGCACCCCGCGCTCCCTCTCCCACGCCGCCGGCTGAGCCAAAGTGGCCGCGGCTCAGGCCCGCTGACCACCGCCCCGCCGACCCGCTGGCTCATGCGCGCAGACGCACGCGTGCCCTGCATCGTCGACCCCACCCGGTTACACTTTCGCCCCCATGCCCGCCGACGCCCCGACCACCCGCACCCAGCTCTGGACCGTCGCCGAGCTGCTGCAGTGGACCTGCGACCGCTTCACCCGCGAGGGCCTCGCCGAGCCCCGGGCCGACGCCCTCCACCTGCTCGCCCAGGCCCTCGGCTGCGAGCGCATGCAGATCTACCTGCGCTTCGATCAAGTCGTCGACGAGCCGGCTCGCGGCAGCTTGCGTGAGCTCATCCGCCGCCGCCTCGCCCGCGAGCCCGTCGCCTACATCGCCGGCCGCCGGGGCTTCCACGCCCTCGGCCTCGACCTCAGCGTCGACCGCCGGGTCCTGATCCCCCGCCCCGAGACCGAGCACCTGGTCGACTGGCTGCTCGAGGGCCTGCCCTTCGCCCCGAGCCCGGTCGCCGTGCTCGACGTCGGCACCGGCTCCGGCGCGATCGCCCTCGCCGTCAAGCACGCCCGCCGCGACGTCCAGGTCACCGCCAGCGACCGCTCCGACGACGCCCTCGCGGTCGCCCGCGACAACGCCGGCCGCCTCGCCCTCGACCTCCACTTCGCCCGCTCGAACCTGCTCGCGGACCTCGAGCCGCCGGAATTCGGCTGGCACGCCATCGCCGCCAACCTCCCATACATCCCGACCGCCGACCTCGCCGGGCTCCAGCCCGAGGTCCGCAAATTCGAACCCCACCTCGCCCTCGACGGCGGCCCCGACGGTCTCGACCTGGTGTATCGCCTGGTCCAGGACAGCCCCGCCGCGCTCGCACCGGGCGGCCGCCTCCTGCTCGAGATCGGCGTCGGCCAGGCCGAGCAAACCCGCGCTGCCCTCGCACAGCGCGGCTTTGTCGACATCGGCACCCGCCGCGACCTCGGCGGCATCGAGCGCATCGTCGCCGGAACTTGGCCGATATCCGCCGCCTCGCCGCAACGCTGAACGCCTGCTCAAGACCGTCCAAATCGCCCCCCCGCGATACCGGGCGTATGCTGGCCGGTATGCCTCGCATTCGCCGCCTCGCCGCGACGCTCGTTCTGGGCCTCGCTACCTCCCAATTCGCGTGTGCCACAGGTGCAGAACGCATGGTCAAGGGCGGCGTGCACGGCGGCCTCGAGGGCACGCTCGAGGCCCTCAATGAGCCGAGGAACAAGCAGCTGCTCAAGCAGCTGCTCCACGATCCAGACATTCAGGCCGCCGCCCACGACCTCACCGAGGCGATCACCGGCGGCGCCCTCGACGGCCTCACGGATGAGGAGCGGATGCAGAACGTCCGCGAGGCCAGCGACGCATACATCAGGACCGTCTCGGCCGCCGTCGGCAAGGCGCTAAACGAGGAGATCACGCCCTCCGTCACGCGGACCGTCGAGAGCGTGGTCGGCGGCGCCGTCGCGGCCGCGCTGCGCCCGGAGAACAAGGAGCGCGCGCGCAGCTTCATCGACGGCGTCACCCGCAGCCTGGTGACCGCGGCCACCAGCTCGGCGGGTCAGGGCCTGCGCGACGACCTCGGCCCGGCCCTCAACAAGGTGATCGCCCAGGACCTCGGCCCCGCGATGCAGCAGATGATCCAGGACAACCTCGGTCCTGCCCTGCGCAAGGTGATCGCCGACGACCTCAAACCCGCGATGCAGGACGCGCTCGGCGGCGTCGACGGAGCCGCGGTCGCGGGCATGACCCGCGAGCTCACCAAGCAGATCGTGCTCGGCGTCAACGACGGCATGAGCGAGCTCGGCATGTCGTTGAGCCCCAACGACCGCAACGGCGGCCTCGGCTTCTTCGGCTGGATGGTGATCATCCTCGCCGCCGTCGCGGTCATCCTCGGCATCCTCCTCGTCCGCACGATCCTGACCCGCCGCGCCCTCACCCAGGAGCGCCAGCGCAGCGAACGAATGCTCCTGAACGTCCTCTATACGCTTCAGAACGGCGACAGCAGCGACGCCGCCAGCAACGCCCGCGACCTCGACAGCATCATCGCCCGCGCCCGCGGCTACGACCCCGAGCTCGACACCAACGACGCCTACCTCGCCAACATCCTGGCCCGCGCCCGCCTGCCTCGCGCCCGCCAGCCGACGACGACGACGCCGCCGACGAAGCGCTAGTGCCCACCTCGCGCGTGACGCGCGGCATTTAGACGCGCCCGGCCGCGAGCGCCGCATTCACAGTTTATGTAATTGCGCTTACATGATCTCGCCGGACCATCGATGCATTCGCGGCGATGAGCCTGGCATCTCGCTCGACCTCCGCCAGCAAATGTAAGCCCGCTTGCACAATCTGCGGACAAACTAAATACCGCGATCAAATCGCTTGCACGGGCTCTATCCGCGTGACACCCCCAGGTCTCTCGCTGATATGACGATACTCGATGCAACCCGTCGCCGCGGCCTGTTCGCGCGGCCAGACGTAGAGGCCGGCGAGCTCGGGCTCGTGCTCGCCAATCTCCGCCTGCTCTTCAATACCAGGCCAGGCGACGCCGCTGCGGCCCCCGACTTCGGGGTCCCCGACCTCGCCGACCTGCTGCATCAATTCCCGGCCGCCAGCGGCCCCCTGCAACAATCCCTGCGCGCCGCGATCACCCGCCACGAGCCGCGCCTGCGCGGCGTACAGGTTCAGGCCGCCCCCTCCGGCCACGCCCTCGAGATCTGCGCCCAGCTCGGCGGCGTCGCCCTGCGCCTGCGCGCCGTGCTCACCGCCAGCGGTCGCATCGACCTGCGCTGATCCTCCCCGAGCATCACCATGGACCAC
>NZ_JACCSO010000241.1 GCF_013812955.1 Nannocystis sp.
GCCTGTGGCTGGCCGGCGCCGAGGGCCTGCAGATCGGCAGCGTGGTCGCGGCGATCCTCGTGTGCGGCACGCTGACGGTGGCGATCATCAGCCACCTCAACCGCGGCGGCGCGTCCCTGCGAAACACCGTCGCCCGCATCGAGCGCGAGGTCTCGGAGCGCCAGCGGGCCGAGCAGCAGCTCCGCGACACCCGCGACGAGCTCGAGCAGCGGGTCGAGGAGCGCACGATCGCCCTGACCCGCATCAACAAGAAGCTCGAGAAGGAGGTCCGCGACCGCCGCGGCGCCGAGACCCAGGCGCTCGAGGCCAGCAAGATCAAGAGCGCCTTCCTGGCCAACATGAGCCACGAGCTGCGCACCCCGCTGAACGCCATCATCGGCTACTGCGAGATCTTGCTCGAGGACCGCGCCGCGACCCCCGACGCCAACACTGACCTGCGAAACATCCGCGGCTCCGCCGACCACCTGCTGGCGATCATCAGCGACATCCTCGACCTCTCGAAGATCGAGGCCGGCAAGATGGACCTCAGCGTCGAGGAGTTCCCGGTGGTCGAGGTCGTCGACAACGTCATGACCTCCGTCGCCCCCCAGGCCGAGAAGAACAAGAACACCATCAAGCTGCGCTGCCCTCGCGAGCTCGGCAAGATCAAGACCGACCGCACCAAGCTGCATCAGGTGCTCTCCAACCTGCTCTCCAACGCCTGCAAGTTCACCCACGACGGCAAGATCGAGCTCACCGTCCAGATGACCATCGACAACGGCCGCCGGCACTTCGAGTTCGTCGTCGTCGACACCGGCATCGGCATCGCCCCCGAAGCCATCGAGCGCCTGTTCGCACCCTTCACCCAGGCCGATACGTCGACGACCCGCAAGTACGGCGGCACCGGCCTCGGCCTCGCCATCAGCCGCCACTACGCCCGCATGCTCGGCGGCGACATTCATGTGAGCAGCACCCCCGGCGAAGGCTCGACCTTCTCCCTCAAGCTACCCGTCGAGGCCGACGACCCGCGCAAAAACGGCCTGCTGCTGGTCTCCCACTTCTAAAAACGGCCCCCGGCCGCATCGCGATGACTACCGCCCCAGCGTCGCGGTGACGATCGACGTCGCCGGCGGCGGCGACTGCTTCGGGCAGGCGGTGACCAGGAGGAGGACGGCGACCATGGCGGCGAACGGTTTTTTCATGGCCCGAGTATCCGTCCGCCTCGCAGCAATTTCTATGCGCGTCACCGCCCTACACCGTGGCCACGCAGCGATGGCGGCTAAACGCCGGCCTCCCAGGCCACACGCCCGGCGATCACCGTCGCGCGCACCGGCGCGCTCGCCAACGCCGCCAGCGGCAGCAGCCGCAGATCGTTTAAAAAGCAGCTCAGGTCGGCGGCCATGCCTGGCGCGAGCATGCCGCAGCCGGCCTCCTGGCGACCGGCGAACGCGGCGCCCGAGGTGAAGCCGGCGACCGCCTCCCACAGCGTCAGCTTCTGGTCGGGCAGCCAGCCTCCCGGCGGCTGCCCCTGCAGGTCCTGGCGTGTCAGCGCCGCGTACAGCCCGAGGCTCGGGGCCGGCTGCTCGACCGGGAAGTCACTTCCAAACGCCAGCGGCACCCCGGCGTCGAGGAAGCGCCGCCACGCATAGGCACCTGGCAGCCGCGCCGCGCCGATGCGAGCGGGCACCCAGGGCATGTCGCTGGTGGCGTGGGTCGGCTGCATGCTGGCGATCGCGCCGAGGCGCACGAACCGGGGGATGTCGGCGAGGTCGACGATCTGCGCGTGCTCGACCCGCAGCCGCGGATCGGCGCCATGTACCTGCTTCTTCGCGGCCGCGAGCGAGTCGAGCACGCTGCGAATGCCCGCGTCGCCGATCGCGTGCGCGGCCACCTGCCAGCCGCCGCGCACCGCCGCGAGCACCAGCGCATCGAGCTGCGCCTGCGAGTGCTGAAAGATCCCTTGATGCCCAGGCCGATCGCTGTACGGGGCCAGCAGCGCCGCGCCGCGGCTGCCGAGCGCGCCATCGACGTAGAGCTTGACGCCGACCAGCGCGTAGCGACGGTCGCAGCCCGGCAGCTCCGGCTCGCCGCGGCCCGCCAATGTTTTGGAGAACCAGTCCGCGTCGGCGTAACCAGTGATGCGCAGCTGCAGCTCGCCCGCATCCACCAGCGCGCGCAGCACCGCGTCGGTCTCCATGGCGATGCCCATCTCGTGCACGCCCGTCAGCCCGAGCGGCAGCGCCCGCGCC
>NZ_JACCSO010000301.1 GCF_013812955.1 Nannocystis sp.
ATCAACGCCAGCAGCCCGAATCGCCCAGCCGTCGGCTGCCAGGTCGCCGTGGACAGGAAACCGGACACACCCGTGTCCACCAGCGCCGGCCACGCCTCGCGCAGGACGGTCGCGAGGACGAGGGCGAGGGCGCCCGCGCCCGCCAGGCCGCACACCGCCAGCATCGCTGCCAGCAGCCGATCAGCGGCGCGGTGGGACAAGGAACTGCTCCGCGATCAGGTCGTCGACGGCTGGCGACCGGGCGAAGGCGATGAAGTCGGCGGCCTCGCCCGCCGGCTCGCCCTTCGTCACGAGCAGCAGGTCCCGCGCGATCGGCCACGTGCCGTCGCGGACGGCGGCGGTCGTCGGGGCCATGCCGCCGAGCCCGAGCAGCCGGATCGGGACGCCGGCCTCGCTCTCGGCCTCAGCAGCGCCGATCGAGACGTAACCGATCGCGGCGCGATTACCGGCGACCGTCTTCAGGCCCTGCGCGTTGTCGCCGATGATCACCTGCGCCGCGATCTCCGCCGGCCGCAGGCCGAAGTGCGCGCAGAAGAGCTCCAGGGTCGCCCGCCCCTCGGCCTTGCTCACGACGACGATCGCGCCTCCGGTGCCGCTGGCGTCGCTCCACGACGTCATCCGCCCGGCGAAGATGTCGATGACCTGCTGCCGGAGGAGGCCGTCGACGCGGTTGGCGTCGTGGACGATGCAGGCGATGCCGTCGCGCGCGACCGGATGCGGGACGAGGTCGGCTTCGTCCGCTGCGAGCGAGCGGGAGACCATCCCGATCTGGGCCCGGCCGGCGCGGACATCGGCGATGCCGCGCGATGATCCGCCGGTGTGGACGTCGATTCGGACGTTGGCATGCGCCGCCTCGTAGCGCTTGGCGATCTCCGCCACCACCGGCGCCAGCGTGCTGGAGCCGGTGATCGTGATCGTCCGCTCGGCCGCCGCGGTGGCGGACACCAGCATGGCGAGCGCGAGGACCGCCGTCGCGCGTCGCACCACGCCCCCATCTCGGACGTTCGACATCAGCAGCATCCCGGCGCGCAGGACGTGCCGTCCGGCCGCCAATCCGCAGGCAGCTCGCCGTTCTTCGTCTCGCGCGGATGGCGTGGGCGCTGGCCATCGCAGGCGAACGGCCTCCGCTGCTCCTCTGGCACCGCCTGGTACGGCGGCAGGCCTATCACCTGCGCCGCGTACGGCTCCGACGTGAGCAGGCGGTAGGTCTTCGCGCAGACGGCGGTGCGTTCGCCGCGGCGGAACACGTGGCCATCGTCATCGCGGACCTCGCTCCACGGGCCTGGGTAGAGGACAGCGTGGTTGCCCTCGAGGCAGGGGCCCTGCTTGCCCTTGTACGCGACGACGGTGACCGAGCGGTACTCGATGCCCTCGACGACACGCCATGGCCGCTCGTCGCGCTTCGCGAGGTGGACGCCATGGAATCCAGCGTCGGCAAACGCCTGCAGGAAGCGGTCTTCGCGGAACGCGCCGGAGATGCAGCCCGACCACAGCGCCGGATCACTCCGCAGGTGCTCGGGGACGTCCTCGTCGCAGACGATGTCGCTGATCGCCACCCGGCCACCGATGCGGACGACGCGGAACAGCTCGGCGAACAGCTGCCGCCGGTCGCGCTCTCCCACGAGGTTGAGAACGCAGTTCGAGACGACGACGTCGACGCTGCCGTCGGCGATCATCGGCGATTCCCGCCGCAGGCGGTCCTGCTCGGCTTCGAGGGCGAATAGCTCCTCGCGGGTGCGCACCGGATGCCGCGCCAGCCATCCCTCGACCGCCTCGAGATCGAGCGCGAGGTCCTGAATCGCGCCGCAGCGGAACGCGACGTTGCCGTAGCCGATGGCCTTCGCCACGCGTGGCGTTGCGTCGCGAGCCAGCGCCAGCATGTCGCGGTTCCGGTCGACGCCGATGACCTGCCCGGCCGAGCCGACGATCTGCGATGCGATGAAACAGATCTTGCCGCCGCCGCTGCCCAGATCGAGGACGGTCTCGCCGGTCCTGACCCACGACGACGGATCGCCGCAGCCGTAGTCGCGTTCGACGACCTCCGCCGGGATAGCCCGCAGCAGCTTCGGGTCGTACGTGACGGGGCAGCAGAGCGCCGGTTCGACGGCCAGGGCGGCCGCGCCGTAGCGCTGCTGGATGGCGAGGGTCTGATCAGTCATGGGCGACTCCAGCCGTCAGCGCAGCCGCATCGGGCGCCGTCGAGGTCAAGGCGGTGAACGCGTCGGAGAGGATGAAGTCGCGGATCTCGTCACGGACGCGGCGGTAGTTGTCGAGTGCGGCATCGGCGTCCGGAGCGTGCCGCTCCTGATCCGGAGGATCGGCGAACGCGCGATGGACGACCGTCCGCATCGCCGGGTGCGGTCGGATGCACGAGTCGTGGGCGTGGCCACACACCGTCACCACCACGTCGAAGTCCAGGCCGGCATCGAGCAGGAAGGCCAAGGTCTTCGACGACTGGTGGATCGTCGGCTCGAGGCCGACCTCGCGCATGACCTGGAGCATCTTCGGGTTCATGCCGCTGGCGACGACGCCGGCGGAGAAGGGATTGACGCGATGCGACGCGATGGCTCGGCACCAGGCCTCGGCCATCTGGCTGCGGCAGCTGTTGCCGGTGCAGAGGAAGAGCAGGTTCGGCTTCCGCATCAGGGGCTCCCCATCGATGGTCGGGTCCCGTTCGATGACGGCAGGAGCCTAGGAGTCATGCTCCTGGGTCGTCGACCTCACCCGGTTCCTTACACACGGCTCGTTCGACCCCGGCTCCAACCGTTCGTTGAAGCGTCGTGCCGTTTCGTCAAACACCTTCGAGGGTTGATCAGCGGCCCCCGCGACGACGGTCCGCCGGGTCCAGGAGAGGTCGGCGGGGCGGCTCGCCACCTGACAGGCCGACCGGCTGAAAGGTAGAGAGCGTCTGCGACGACCAATCGCCATCACCAGGACGAGGAGCGGCATCATGGGCCAACTGACCACCAACGACGGATTGCCATCCTCAGGAAGATCGTGGACGATGGCACTGCGCAAGCCGGTGGTCGCGCGGACGATCAAGGCGATTTCGATCGTGCTCATCGCCGGCAGCGTGATCGTCGTCGGCCGGCTCGTGCCGATCGACGCGTCCATGCAGCGACTGCAAGCGTGGATCGAGGGCGCCGGCGTGTGGGGTCCGGTCCTGTTCGGCATGATCTACGTGGTGCTCGCCCTTCTCATGCTGCCGGCGTCCCTGCTGACCATCGCCGCCGGTGCCCTATTCGGTCTCGTCTGGGGCACCGTGCTGGTCTCGGCGGCCTCGACCGTCGCGGCGGCGCTCGCCTTCCTGATCGCCCGATACCTCGCGCGCGAGACCGTCGCGCGACGGGTCGCCGCGCATCCGCGGATCTCCGCCGTCGATCGCGCCGTCGGCGAGGGCGGCTGGCGGATCGTGGTCCTCCTGCGGCTCTCGCCGGCGGTTCCGTTCAACCTGCAGAACTACCTCTACGGCCTGACGCCGATCCGCTTCTGGCCCTGCGTCCTCGCCAGCTGGGCGGCCATGCTGCCGGGAACGTTCCTGTACGTGTACCTGGGTCACGCCGGCCGCGCCGGTCTTGCCGCGACGGGCGATGCCGGCGGCCGCAGCCCCGCGGAATGGGCGATGCTCGTCGTCGGCCTCATCGCGACGGTCATCGTGACGATCTACGTCACGCGCCTCGCCCGACGGGCCCTCGCCCGTCAGACAGGGGACAGCGGCGCGCGTCAGGAACCTGCCGAAGAGGCGCCACAGTCGCGCCGGGCGGCGCGGCTGTGGCCGACACTGGCGCTGGCGGTCATCGCCGTGGCGCTGTCGTCCGGAGCGATGGTCGCTTGCAGCCAGTCGGACCGCATCAGGGGCCTGTTCGGTCCGCCCGCCGTCGAACTCGTTGAGCAGCATCCGGATCAGGCCGACGGGGCGTCGTTCGACCACGCGACGCTCGACGCTCTGCTAGCGCGTCACGTCAACGCGGCTGGCGGCGTCGACTACGCGGCTCTCGCCGCTGATCGGGAGCCGCTGCGCCGCTACATCGCCGCGATCGCGGAGGCGCCCTTCGCCGCTCTGGGCCGAGACGAGAAGCTCGCGCTGCTGATCAACGCCTACAACGCCTTCACCCTCGACCTCCTGGTCGAGTGGCTCGGCCGCGACGGCGTCGCGGGCATCCGCGACATACCCGAAGCCCGCCGGTGGGACGACCGGCGGTGGTCGATCGGCGGCCAAGTGTGGAGCCTGAGCCAGATCGAGCACGAGCAGATCCGGGCGAAGTTCCGCGAGCCGAGGATCCATTGGGCGCTGGTCTGTGCCGCCGTCGGCTGTCCGCCGCTTCGCGACGAGGCGTACACCGCGGCGCGCCTCGACGAGCAGCTCGCCGACCAGGCGAGCCGCGTGCATCGGGACGGCTCCCGCTGGTTGCGGTACGAGCCGCATGCCGCCCGCATCGAGCTCACGCCACTGTACGACTGGTACGGCAGCGACTTCGTCCAGGTCCATGGTTCGGTGGCGGCGGCCGTCGCCAAGCATCACGAGGCCGTGCGGAAGGACCTCGAGGAGGGCCGGAAGCTCCAGATCGCGTGGCTCCCGTACGACTGGTCGCTGAACAGCCAGGATCATCTGCCGTGAACGCCAGCGCAGGAGACGACGATCCCGTTCCGCCGCTCGTCCCCCTGGACGAGCACAACCGCGCGCTGCGCGACCGCGTCCATCCAATCGACTGGCGCAATCCCGAGGCGAGCGACCGCTACAACCTCGTCGTCATCGGCGCCGGGACCGCCGGACTCGTGACAGCCGCAGGCGCCGCCGCCATGGGGGCGAGGGTGGCGCTGATCGAGCGCAACCTGCTCGGCGGCGACTGCCTGGTCACCGGCTGCGTCCCCAGCAAGGCCCTCATCCGCTGCGCGCGCGCGGTGCACGACATGCGGGGCGGTGACGCCTTCGGCGTGCATGTCGACGCGCCTGCGCGGGTCGACTTCGCCCAGGCGATGCAGCGCCTGCGCCGGATCCGCGCCGACATCTCCGAGCACGACTCCGCGGCGCGGTTCCGCGACCTCGGCGTGGAAGTGCATCTCGGCCAAGCGCGGTTCGTCGATGGCTCGCACGTCGAGGTCGGCGGCCAGCGTCTGGCATTCGCACGCGCGGTGATCGCCACCGGAGCGCGCGCCGCCGTGCCGGACATCCCCGGTCTGGCCGAGGTCGGCTACCTGACCAATGAGACGGTGTTCTCGCTCACCGAGCTGCCGCGGCGATTGGCGGTGATAGGGGCCGGTCCGATCGGCTGCGAACTCGCGCAGGCGTTCGCACGGTTGGGCGCCCGCGTCAGCCTGGTTTCCAAGGGTGGGCGCATTCTGCCGCGCGAGGACCCCGATGCCGGCGGGATCGTGGCGAGCGCCTTGCTCGCGGACGGCGTCGACATCGTCGATGCCGGTCGCGGCATGCGTTCACGCCGCGACGCCGATGGCAAGGTGCTGGACATCGACGGCGACGGCGGCACTCGCACGCTGCACGTCGATGCCATCCTGGTCGGCGTTGGCCGGAAGCCGAACGTCGAGGGTCTGGATCTCGAGCGCGCCGGCGTGGCGTATGATGCCGCGAGTGGCGTGCAGGTGGACGACCGCCTGCGGACGACCAACCGGCGGATCTATGCCGCCGGCGACATCTGCTCGCGCTTCAAGTTCACGCATGCCGCGGACGCCATGGCGAGGATCGTGATCCGCAACGCCCTGTTCTTCGGTCGCGAGCGCGTCAGCAGCCTGGTCATCCCGTGGTGCACCTATACGGATCCGGAGATCGCCCAGGTGGGGCTGTCCGAGCACGACGCGCGCGAGCGGGGCGTCGCGGTGGAGACGATCATCGTACCGATGGGAGCCGTCGACCGGGCGGTGCTCGACGGGGATGAGCAGGGCATGCTGAAGATGCACCTGCGCCGCGGAACCGACCGCATCCTCGGCGCCACGCTGGTGGCGCGGCATGCCGGCGACCTGATCGCCGAGATCACGCTCGCGATGACCGCCGGTCTCGGCCTCTCGGCGATCGGCCGCGCCATCCATCCCTATCCGACGCACGGCGAGGTGGTGCGGAAGGCGGCGGATGCCTACAACCGGTCGCGCCTCACGCCGTTCGTCCGGCGGATCACGGAACGGCTCATGGCGTGGCGGCGATAGGCGCGGGAGCGGTGGCGGTCTGAGATGTGCGACCGTCCGGCTTCGAGATCTCGAGGCGCGTCGTCAGCCACCTCACGCGGAGGCGCTGATGGGCGAGGGTGAGACGGACGAATCCGACCCTTCCGTAGGATCGGCACGAGATGGCGATGGCTGCGTCGGCTACCCGGAAGCGTCCGAATCGGCCGAGGCGAAGGGCGAGGTCGGCGGTGTCGTAGGGTCCGACTGCATGGAATCCGCCGACGGCGAGCGCCATCCGGCGATGGTAGAACGGCGCCTGATCCATGTAGCCGCCACCGGTCCAACGGGCGCGCACGCAGCCCCATCCATCGAGCCAGCGGTGCGGCCACGTGCGCCGGCTGGCGTGCCGACGCAGGCACCCCGCGACCGGTCGCTCCCGGCGCAGGATCCGCTCGAGACGCCCGAGCGACCCTTGCGCGACACGTGCATCGATCGGTAGGCAGACGACGTAGTCGGTATCCGCGAGCGCGAGCGCCGCGTTGAGTTGCGCGTGCCGGCCACCCCGGATCGACACGACGCGCGGAGCCATGGGATGGCGAGCGGCGACCTCGGCAGAGCTGTCCCGGCTGCCACCGTCGACGACGAGGACCGGCGAGTGGTGGGCGAGGCGATGCAGGTGGTCGAGGAACCCAGGCAGGGACGCCGCCTCGTCGAGCACCGGCGCGATGAGCGTGAGCAGGGGAGGGTCGAGCGGAGGCACCACAGGTTCTTCTTCTGGACAGGACCGGGAGCAACGACGAGGTGCGGTCCTTCCGGCGACCTCGGGCGTCGATTCGAACACGGGTCAAACACCAGCGGCATCTGTACGTATCGGGACCAGATGCGCCCTACCGCACCGTCGCCGCTGTTCGGCCTTCTGACGAGGGCGCTTGATGTCCGTGGGTCCGCCCACGCTCGCTCCCCCACGGGCTCGTCGAGGCCACGTGGCACGCTGCGGACTCGGGCACGGCCGCGACCTCTGCCTATCCACCCATATCCGTAACCAGCGCGACCGAAGCCGGCCACCGCTGAACCACACTCACGACCCTGGAGGAACTCATGGACAAGAACCGCATCGCTCACCTCGCTCTCGCCGGCATGCTGAGCGGGACTCTCGCCGGTCTCGGCGCCGCCGCGGAAGGAGACGGGGCCAAACCGGGCGGCTCATCCCGTGGGGGAGATGCCGTCGACACCGACAGGAACACGTTCAAGGAGGTCCATGACTGCGCCGGGCTGAACGTGTGCAAGGGCCTCGGCGGATGCAAGGTGACCGACGAGAAGCTGGACAAGCTGGCGAAGGCGGTCGCCGTTCCCCGCGAGAAGGCCGGTTCAGCGCACGACTGCGCCGGGCTCAACGAATGCAAGGGCCTCGGCGGGTGCAAGGTGACGGCCGAGAAGTTCCAGAAACTCAAGACCAAGCGTGACTCGAAGACGAAGTAGAGGGCGCGTGACCCGCTCCGCCCCGAGGGTGTCGTCCTCGGGGTGCGTCGGAGGACTGGCCATGACCGGCGGCACTGACGCGCGACCGCGCGCGTCCGCGGCGGGCGGAGCCGTGCCCGATCTCGGCGTCGGCGTCGGGCTACGCGTGCCGCACTATCGCTATATCTTCGACCAGTGGCCATCGGTGGATTTCTTCGAGATCATCTCGGAGAACTTTATGGTCGATGGCGGGCTGCCGCTACGCAACCTCGACCGAATCCTTGAGCGCTACCGGGTGGTGCTGCATGGCGTCTCGCTTGGCATCGGATCGGCCGACGAACTCGACGACGCGTACCTGGCGAAGCTCAAAGCGTTGGCTCGACGTACCCGTACACCCTGGTTCAGCGACCATCTGTGCTGGTCGCAGATCGACGGCACGCACCTCCACGACCTCCTCCCGCTGCCCTACACCGCCGAGGTGGCGGAGCATGTAGCCGAACGTGCTCGGATCGTCCAGGACCTGGTCGGCATCCCCTTCGCGCTCGAGAATCTGTCGAGCTACCTGTCGTTCCGCGAGTCGACGATGAGCGAATGGGACTTCTATCGCGAGGTGGTCGAGCGCGCCGGCTGCTGGATGATGTTGGACGTCAACAACGTCTATGTGTCGTCGGTGAACCATGGCTTCGATCCCTGGACGTTCCTCGATGCCATCCCCTGGGACCGGGTCATCCAGATCCACGTCGCCGGCCACTCGGACCGTCCCGACGGCACCGTCCTGGATACGCACGATCAGGCGGTGAAGCCGATCGTCTGGGAGTTGTACCGGTACGCCTGCGAGCGGACCGGAGGCGTCAGTACGGTCCTGGAATGGGACGACCATTTTGTCAGCTTCCCCGAGACGCACGCGGAGGCGCTCAAGGCGAGATCCTACCGTGACGGTGCTGCGCGTGCGACCTGAGGCGCGTGCGCGCCTGCGCCGCCTCCAGCGGTCGTTCGCCGACAGCGTGCGGACCCCGCTGCTCATCCTCGAGGACGGGCATGGGCTGCGTGAGGAGTCGTACGATCCGATGTGCGTCGCCGCGATCGCCGACAGCCCCGGGTGCCCGGGGACCCGACGTCTGGGCGTCTACAACCAGCAATACTGGTTCCGCCTCCTGACCGTGATGCAGCAGGAGCTTCCGCTGCTGCGCCGCCTGATCGGGCTGACGGGATTCAATCGGATGGTGGCGGCCTATCTGGATCTGTTCCCGTCGCGCGACGCATCGCTCGCCCGCCTCTCCGACCGACTGGTGGAGTTCCTGAACGGCGATGAGCGGTGGGGATCGCAGCTGCTGCGCCAGGCGGGGCTGCTCGATCACCTGTACATCCGCGCATTCGATGCCGCCGACGGCGCCCCCTTGGGGATGGACGGGCTGTCCGCCGAACGGGCGGCGCGGCTCCTGGCGGAGCCGGTCCGCTTCGCGCCGGCGTGGAAGCTCTTCCGCGAGGACTGGCGCCTCGTGCAAGCGCGGCTCGAAGCCCGGGCGTCGAGCGACGACGATGCCGTCATCGCGCCGGATCCGGGCATCGGCTACTGGGCGATCTACCGCGACCGCCACCGCGGCGTCATCCAGGAACAGGTCGACGCGAACCAGTACCGTCTCCTCGCTCTGCTCGACGCGGGCCAGACGTTGACCTCCTCGTGCGCGATCCTCGCCGGGGAGATCGGCGCGGACGCCTGTCGCCGCCTCGAAGGCTCGATCGGCGAGTGGTTCCACCGCTGGGCGCGGCTGGGCTGGTTCACCGCGACCGCCTGAGCACGATGGGCTGGTTCGCATGGCTGCGCATCGGGTGCCTGGTGGCATGCATGGCGATCGCGGTCGTGGTGCTCACCCGGGCGATCCGCCTGACGTGGCCGGCGTTGATCGCGTCGTTCGCAGCGCGTCCCGCTCGCTCGGCGGCGCCGGCGCGTCTCGGCGCGCTCGGCATCGCCCTGATCGGGATCCTCATTTACCTGGGGATCGCGCGTCCGGGATGGCTCCAGTTCGGGTTGCTGGGCGCGACGATCGGTGCCATCGATGTCTTGGCGGTGGCCACGATCCGTCGCCACCCCGGCGGGCGCGGCACGATGATCTGGGTCCTCGCCGTCAGCCTCGTCGGCATGCTGGCGAGCCTCGCTCTGTGGAGTCCTGGGCAGGCAGATGCCAACCGGTACATCATGGAAGGCCGACAGATCCTCGCGGGACAGAATCCCTACGCGATCCCGCCGGAGGCGGCGGAGGCGCGGGCGTTGGTTCCTGCCGAGGTCGCTGGCGAGGTGAATCATCCGTCGTGGACGGCCATCTATCCGCCGATCGCCCTGCTCTATCACGCAGCCGTCGCTGCCATCGCCCCCGAGCCATTCCTGTTCTGCCTCTCCGCGATCGCTGGCATGATCCTCCTCTTCGCACTGACCCTCCACCTGCTGAAGGAGATGCGCCTCGAGCCCGCTCACCTCGTCGCCATCGCGTGGCATCCGGTCCTGTTCATCTTCATCATCGGCGGCGCCCATCAGGACATGCTGATGGCGGTGCTGCTCGTCGGGGCGCTCGCCGCGGCCGCCTCAGGGAAGATCTCAGGCAGCGTCCTGGGCGGTGCTGCCGCGATCCTGGTGAAGCCGTTCGCCGTCGTCTGTCTGCCGTTGCTGCTGCATCGGATTCCGAAACGGTACTGGATCCTGCCGCCGGCGGTGGTGCTCGCCGTGTACGTGCCGTGGATCGACGCTGGAGATGGAGTCGTCCGCAGTCTTCTCCGCTTCGGCGAAGGCCACTACCATGCCGTCATCGCGCCCGTGATCCGGTATGCCGTGCGGCCGTTGAGCGCTGGAGGTGCCGAACCGACGCTCGTGACGCTGATCCTCTGCGGTGTCCTCATCCTCGGGCTATACGTCGCGTGGCGCCGCAGCCGCAGCGACCTGATCGCTCGTCGCGCGATGCGCCTGCTCGCGGTCCTCATGCTCTGCCTGCCCGTGCTGCATCCGTGGTATCTGTTCACGCTCGTCGCCCTCCTTCCCTTCAGCCGTGGGTGGGGGCTGCTGGCGTGGACTGCAGCGTCGCCGTTGGCGATGCTCCATGGACTCGGCATCCGAGACGGGGTCTGGAACGAACAGTGGTGGGTCACCATGATCAGCCACGCGCCGACCCTGCCCCTCGTCCTGCATGAGATCTTCGCTCAGCTGCCGATGCACGGTGTTCGTTCACCAGAGCCGTCGACTGCGTGCGATGTCACTCCCTATGGTCCGCACGCATCGAAGGCTGGTTGAAGACGAGCCGACGCTGCTCAGATGCCCGCATGCACGGTGCCGGCTCGGGCGGTGCTGCGGCGTGGAGAGCTCGCTGCGGCGCGCACCGAGGCCAAGTTCGAGTGCGGGCTGAGGAAGCCGTGCATCCGGCTTTCCAAGCCTGTCCATCACTCCTCGTCCGGGTCTCCTCGGTCTCGACTGTCTAGCGACAACTAGGCTGGCGCAGTCGACGACGATTAGCTTGGCGCTTTTTGATTAGAGCCGCCGGGAGGGCGGAACGGCGATCCGGACAGCATCTCAAGCGGGGCTCACGAGGCGCTGGCGTCGTGTCGGCAGCTACTCGGCACAGCACGAAAGTCGCGCCGGGTCCTTGAAACGCGACAGCGCAACGATTTTGAGACCCTCGGCCATCGTTGGATACACATGCAGCAGGTCGATGAAGTCCCGGAGCTTCGCATGGAAGCGCAGCCCCATGGCTGCCTCGTGGATGACCTCCGGCGCGCCAGCTCCGACCATCGTCACGCCGAGCACCTCGTCGGTGTTGGCGTCGGCGACCATTTTTACGAAGCCGGAACTCTCGC
The DNA here is from genome assembly GCF_013812955.1 of Nannocystis sp. GTDB lineage: Bacteria > Myxococcota_A > Polyangia > Nannocystales > Nannocystaceae > Nannocystis. The sequence continues at coordinate 11,413 of NZ_JACCSO010000301.1, forward strand.
GAACGGCACCGGCGCGCGGCACGAGCGACAGCGGAATCGTGTTGCACCAGCACGCACGGCCTTCGGCGACGGCCTCTGCTTCGTTTATCCCGACTATCGCCGCTGGAGGGTCGATGAAGATAGCTCGCGGCACGACGCGGTGGTTCACGGCGCGGAGCGGATCACCTGTCAGCGCATTCTGGGCTGCGATTCCGCCATCCTGGCTTCCGACCGGAGTGGCCATCTGGCTGCCCACTGAGGAGCCGACGACATCGCCGGCCGCGAAGATGTGTTTCACGTTGGTGCGCAGGTTCGCATCGACAACGATCGAGCCGTCGGTGCCGAGCTCGACCCCAGCCTGCTCCACGCGGATCCCGTCGCTGTTCGGTTGACGACCGACGGCGATGAGCAGCTTCTCTGCCCGTAACTCCCGCTGGACACCATTGGCAACGACCGTCGCCACCACTTGGTTGCCATCCACGCGCACCGCGTCGATGTGCGACGAGGTCAGGACGTGTACGCCTTCTCGCTTGAACATCTCCTCGATCGCGCTGCCAAGTTCCGGTTCGTAGCCGTGCGGCAGGAGGCGATCGCTGCGTTCGAGGATGGTGACCTCCGAGCCGAAGCGCCGGAACATCTGTCCGAGCTCGAGCGCGATGTAGCCGCCGCCGACAATGAGGAGCGAGCTTGGCAGCTCGGTGAGTTCCATCCCCTCGCCGCTAGTCAACAGGTCGCTCGTCAGGAACGGCACTCGATCGAGGCCCCTGATCCGAGGGATGCGGGGCCGTGAACCCGTCGCGATGATGATCGCTTCCCCGGTCAGCTGCGAACCGCTCACCTCGACCGTACGCGCGTCAATGAACTCAGCGTGGCCGTTGACCACGGAGATATGACCGCCGAGAAGGCTCCGGTACTTCCGCTCGCGATACGCTTGGACGATCTCGTCCTTCTGTTTCACGAGCGTCGCGAAGTCGACGCCGAGCGCCGCACCAACTAGGCCTGGGTATCGTGGGTTTTGCGCCTCGTGGACAATCCGAGCGGCTTCGATGAGATTCTTCGATGGCAAGCAGCCACGGTTGGCACACGTGCCGCCGAGCGTGCGCTCCTCGATCATCACCGAAGTCTTGCCCAACTCCTGCGCTCGCAACGCCGCCGCGAAGGCAGTGGATCCCGCCCCGAAGATCACCAGATCGAATCGATTCATGCGCTGTCCTTTCGCGTGCTAACCGAAGATGCGTGCCGCGATGTACGGAAACGCGAGCGCGATGATCGCCACGACCGTGGCTAGCCACAGCATCACTTTCGGGAGCGTGCGCTTCGGGCTCTCGCAGGAGCAATCCGTTTTATCGGCCGGCGGGCGAGGCGCTCGGTAGGTCAGATAGAAACCGAGCCCGAGGAGCGCCGCCGTCAGCACGATGAAGTAGGGCCGGTAGGGCTCGAACTTGAGCAGCGACCCGGCGCCGCCGATGCCGAGGGCTGCCAGCACGAGCGGACCGATGCAACACGCCGATGCGACGATGGCCGACACCACCGCGCTGACGGCAGAGGTCATCGTCCAGCGGTGTTGCCGCGATGGCGGGAGTGGAGGAGCGTTCGTCATGCTTCACCTCGTGACCGGAGACCCGGTCTGGTACCCAAGATATTCGATCGCCTCGATCATCTGCTGGGGTCGGGCGCGGCTCGCATCATAGTGGACGACCGCCATCTTCCGATCGACGTCGAACTCGACGCCTGTCACGCCCGCGATCCGTTTGATGGCCAGTCGTACTGCCGTCGAACACGACGCGCACGTCAACCCTTCCACGGGGATAGCGACTGCAGCGATGTTCGCACTCGTCGTCGCCAGCGGGGCTGAGGCGTCTTTGGCTGGTTCACTACAGGCCGACAGGAGCACCAGGCCGACCGCGAGGACGAGCGTGCCGGTGTTCATGACGACTCCTCGCGCCGATCGCTTAGCGCCTCGATGATCGAACATCCGCGCAGCGATCTCCTGGTCACGCAAGCCCGTACCAGTGCGGCGAGAGATCGTTTCATCGCCCGCAGGTGGCGGATCTTCGACTGGACGTCGAGCATCTTCGCCTCGGCGATAGCCCGGACCTCCGCGCACGGAGCGTCTCTCTCCTGCAGGAGCAGCACCTCCTCCACCTCGGCGAGGGTGAAGCCAAGCTCCTGCGCGCGCTTGATGAAGCGGATCACGCTGACGGCATCGGCGGGATACTCGCGGTATCCAGAAGGTCGTCGCCCTGGCTCCTTCAGCAGACCGCGTCGCTCATAGTAACGTAGCGTCTGCACGTTCACGCCAGCGCGCGCCGCCAACTCGCCCGTCTTCAGAGTCTGATTGCCCATGGTGGACCTTCCCTTGCATTATAAGGCTGTACCTCGGTACCGAGTCAAGCCCCGGCTGTGCGTGGGTGACCAATCCAGCCGTCGCCGCTGGCGAGGGCATCGAGACGCACCGGGTCGAAGCCCGGCGGCAATGCCGCGTCGAAGCTGGAGAGCGTCTTGCCCGGCGGCAGTCGCGCCGCGTGGCGTCGTGCTGCGGTGCGACGCTGATCGCGCTCCACGGCTTCGTGTTCGAGCAGCGCCTGGAGCAGACGCTCGTGGCTCCAGCGCGACGCACTCGCGCGCTCGCACAACTCCTGCCACAGCCGCGCCATCGTCGGCAGCCGCAAGGTGCGCAGCAGGGAAGGAATCGCTGGCGGGGATCGGTCGTCGCAACGGCGGACGCGGTAGTCATGCAGGAATCTCCAGGTTCACGGTGCGGTCGAGCAGCGCGTCGTAGGTCGACAACTCATGCTGCGCGACCTGGACGCCGACGACGATCGGCCGGCCCTCGAGCAGGCCGTCCCGGTAATCCGAGATCGTCCGCGCCGCCGACGCCACCGGCAGCTCGAGCATCTGGTTGAAGTCGCAGTCGTAGAGGCGGCCGTCCCAGCCGACCGAGAGGGTCGAGCGGCACATCAGGCCCTCGACCGCCGCCGGGTTGAACGCGCCGCTGAGCTTGCGCATGTACTCGACGTAGGCGCCGCTGCCGAGCAGGAACTCGAGGGAGCGGCTGATCGGCATGTTGGTCAGCTCGACGAGGTCGTCGAAGACCACGCCGTGCCGCTCGCGCAGCAGGTCCTTGAAGCGCGCCTCGGCGGCGGCCTGCGGCGGCGGCAGGAACGCGCCGGCCGGATTGCTCATCAGCGTCATCGCCAGCTGCTGGGCGCGCTTGCGCATCTGCACGCCATGCACCAGCGCCGCACCGCCGGTGATCGCGGCGGCGACGTGCACCGCCTCCATCTGCTCGGTGCGGCTGCAGCCCTGCTCGAGCCTTCCAGTGGTGTAGGCGTCGATGCAGTACGGACAGCGGACGGCGTGGGCGACGGCCAGGCCGATCAGCGCCTTCTCGCGCCTGGTCAGCTCGCCCGGCTCGAGCGCCTTGCCGTACCAGGCGAAGAACGCCTACGCCAGCTCGTGCGCGTCATCGCCGATCTCGGCGAACTTCGCCAGGTCGCCCTCGTGGTAGTAGTGCGTCATCGCTTCTCATCGGGTCGGCGATCGGTGCGCGGATCGCGCAGCTTCTCGCCTTCAGAACGGTGGGTGTTCCAGCCGGTGTCGTGGTTGAGCCCCTGCTCCTGCTGCGCCGCCGGCGAGGAGCCGGCACGTGGGACGCCGAGGCGCATGCGCCGGTCACGCCAGGCTAGCTTGAGATCCTGCCAACGATGCGCGGGGCGTTGGTGGCCGTGTGCACGGTGCCTGCCCGCGGGCACGCGGCCCTTGGCGCCGACGAAGCGGGCGAACGCGTCGACCCAGCCGTCGAACGCCGCGTAGACCCCGGGCTGATCGGCGAGGTGCTCGGCCTGGTTCTCGGAGTAGGTCCGGTCCTGGCCGAACTCCTGGTGCCGCCACAGCTCGTCGGGAACCTCGATGCCGCTGTAGCGGCACTGCCAGACCAGCGGCCCGTACGCGTCGCGGTCGTCGGCGAACGGTTCGCGCGCCGGATCGAACCACGCCGGATGGCGCAGCACGAGAGGGCGTCCGTCCTCGCCGACCTCGGCGCCGCCGCCGTCGCCGTAGCACCAGAACGCCGCGGTGCGCCCCTCCAGGTGATTGCGGCTGAGCTCGCGCCATTCAGGCGAACGCTCGAGGCGCATGGCGAGCTCGGGATCCTTGTGGTCGATCAGCTCCTCGCGCGGATTGCCGCCGCTCATGCAGACCAGTCGGTCGAACATCAGCTTCAGGTTCGAGGACGGGGCGTACCAGTTCACCGGTCCGATGATCGCCCAGGCGTCGGCGAGATCGAGCCGGGCGTACAGGTCGAGGTCCCACATCAGGTCCGGCTCGCGCCGGTCGTCGGGGCCGTAGCAGTTGCACGGCCAGCAGCACAGCGCCATCGAGGTCGAGACGCAGGCGTTGCAGCTGCGGATGATCGACCGGCCGTAGACGTTGCCGAGATCCTCGTAGTCGATCTCCCACTCCGCCGGCAGTCGGTCGGCCATGCGCAGCATGAAGGCGCGCGCCTTCGAGTCGACGCCGGGGCAGTTGTATTGGCGGCGGTCTGATCCGGCGATGACCAGCACGCGCAGGGGCCGTTCGTCGATCGGCTTGTCGCCGTTGCGGTCGTCCGGCCTCATACGCATCCGCTCCCGGAAAGGCTCGTACAGGACACGGGGGCGAGACCGCGGCCAAACGACGCCTCGTTCAACATCTGGCAGCGGGTCGAGGTTCGGCGCAGCTGGGCCTTGCCGTTCGCCACCGCATGATCGTCTGTCGCGCCGGTGCGAGGGACGGTGATGACCATGTCCCACGTCGATGTGGACGGACACCGATGGGCGCGGGGCCGGCACGACGACCCGCTGCTCGTAGTAACCTGGGGCGAGTTGCCAGCGGTCACCCTCGGCCTGCGCATCGACACCGCCGTACTCGCGATCGACCACTCCATCCTCACCGACCGTTATCGTCGCACGCGATCCGACGAGCTGACGATCACGCTGGGTTGGATCCCACTCGATGGGGGATCCGGCGGTGATGCGCCATGGATGGCCGTGGGCGTTGGCGCCCGGTTCGTCGGCAACCTGTACGGTGATGCGATCCAAGGACGCTGGCATCGGGTGATCGACGCCAACGCCTACAAGCTGACCTACGACAACGACCAGGTCGATGCGGTCGGCTACGCCTGCGGCGCACTGCCGTGGTTCCCGACGAACAACTACGGCCCAGTAAAAGCGCGTGCGGCCGTTGGCGAGTTGCTTCCACGCCTGCACGGTGTTGAGCGCCTCGTATTCGTGCGACGCGACGCCGCCCGAGTTGATCAAGCGCACGAGGCCGCCGGCACCACCGAATCGCAGACGCGGCGCTGCTGCTGGGCGTGGTCCCCGCGCGCTATTATCAGCTGGAAGCGCGCGCATTGGCGGGGTTCATCGCGGCCTGCGAGCCGCGTGCCCGTGGGCCGGTTCCGGGAGCGTCGCTGCAGGTCGAGATCGATCGCCTGCGCGCCGAACGGGATCGCCTGCGTGAGGAAGCGGCGCGCTACCAGGCGCTGGCACGCATCGCGCAGTCGGCGTTCGGCCCGTCGTCTGCGGTCGTCGCAGCGACGTCGTCGGTGGGCGCACGATCATCGACGACACCGGCGCGATCGGTCGTCGTAACGAAGCCGCGCA
>NZ_JACCSO010000306.1 GCF_013812955.1 Nannocystis sp.
CCCGACCCGCGAGCGCGTCGCCGTCATCACCATGGACCGCCGCTGGTTCGGCATGGGCCGCCGCGCTCGCAACGACACCACGGGCCTGTGGCCGACCACCCCGCGGACCGAGTCGCCGCCCCCGAGCGTCGCCGAGCCGACCACCACGACCTTCCCACACAGCGACGACCCGCGGATCGCCCGGCTCGCGCCCTCGCTCGTCACCGTCGACGTCGCGATTCCGTACAAGATCGACGGCGTGCACGGCATCCGCTTCCGCGGCGCCGGCCTCGTCATCTCGGCCGAGCGCGGCCTCGTCATCGCCGACCGCAACACCCTCCCGGTCCCGCTCGCCGACGTCCGCCTCACCTTCGCCGGCGGCGTCGAGATCCCCGCCGAGATCCTCTTCCTCCACCCGCATCACAACTACGGCGTCCTGCGCTACGACCCCGCGCTCCTGGGCGACACCCTGGTCCGCAGCGCCGACCTCCACCCCGCCTCCCTGGCCCCCGGCGACCCCGTCACCGTCATCGCCCTCAAGCACAACCACCGCGTGTTTTGCCACGCCACCGAGATCGCCGCCGTCGAGCCCGTCGACCTCCCGCTCCCGAGACCCCCGCGCTTTCGCGCCATGAACCTCGAGCGCGTCGCCGTCGCCGCCTCCGTCGAATCCATCGGCGGCGTGCTCACCGACCACGACGGCCGCGTGCTCGCCCTCTGGGCCCACTTCTCCTACCAGGACGCCAAGGAGCACCGCAGCAGCGAATTCGGCATCCCCGTCGAGCTGCTCACCGACATCGTCGCCGCCGTCCAGGCCGGCCAGGACCCCGTGTTCTGGGACCTCGGCGTCGAGTTCGGCCTCGTCTCGCTCGCCGAGGCGAGGAACCACGGCCTCTCCACCGCCGCCGCCGCCCGCCTCGAGGCCCACGACCCGGTCCGCCGCCAGGTGCTCATGGTCCAGCGCAGCTCGCCCGCCGGCCCCGGCTGGCGACCCGGCGACCTGCTGCTGGCCGCCGCCCCGATGCTGTCCTCGGGGACAGGTATGCCGACGCCGATGACCACCATCCGCGAGGTCGAGCGCGCCGCCGCCGCCGGCCAGCTGCAGGTCACCGTGCTGCGCGACGGCGAGGAGCTCGGCCTCGTCGTCACCGCCACCCCGCGCCGCGGCAGCGGCACCGAGCGTCTGGTCCACTGGGCCGGCGCGCTGCTCCAGCCGCCCCACCACGCCGCGCAGATCCAGCGCAACCTGGCCCCCGAGGGCGTGTACATCTCCCTCTACTGGTACGGCTCACCGGCCAGCCGCTCGCGCCTGCGGGCCGCCAGGCGCATCGTCGCCGTCGATGGCAAGCCCACGGCGGACCTCGAGGCCTTCCTCGCCGCCGTCGCCGGCAAACCCAGCCGCGCCTCGGTCCGCCTCAAGACCGTCGACCTCGACGACAAGGTTGAGCTGATCACCCTGCGCCTCGACCTCGACTACTTCCCAACATATGAGCTACGTCTCACGCCCGCCGGCTGGATCCGCACTGAACATTGAGACTCCTCCAGAGCGCGCTGCGCAGGCCACAGGCGTTCGCCGCGCGATCCAGCGACTGCAGCCCATGCTGCACCCAGACCGGGCTTCCCCGGCAAAAATTCTGTGCCTACCCCCACCGCGGTTACACCTGAGGCTCATTAGTGACGCGACCGGAAAGACCCTCGAGGTCGACATCCATCGCGCGCTGGAACAGGTCGTCGTCGCCATCACCGCGATCACCGGCACCAGCGACGTCATCGATCCGCGCGCCCTCGTCCGCCACTGGATGAGCCAGCTCGACACCACCACGCGCGCCAACTTCCTGATGGAAGTGCTCTCCGAGGGCTGGCAGCGCCACCTCGGCGCCATCGCCCGCGCCGTGCTCGCAGGCAAGAGCTCGTGGTCGACCGAGCCCGCCGAGCCCGCCCCCGAGCCGAGCCCCGACGTCCCCGAGCCCGCGGTCTGACCAGCCGGCGGTCGACAACGCGCCGCCCGCCGCCGACCTCAGGAGTTACGCCGGCGACGCGACGCGGCCGACCGCTCAGGTCATCACCCCGGGCGGCCGTCCGCGCTCCGGGATCAGCCCGATCGACTGCCGGCGAACACCAGCACCGCGAGCGCAGCCACCCCCAGGGAGGCGCGCGTCGGACCCGCTCGCCTACCATCGAAGTCGCCGGGCACGGACATCCCTCAGCCGATCCGCCGGCGACGACGCAGCCCGAGCGCGCCGCCGACCATCAGCAACCAGGCCGACATCGGCGAGCCGGACGACCCCTCGCCGCGACACGAGCAGCCCTCGTCGCCGTCCTGCGGCGAGGTGTCCGACGAGTTGGCCCCGCCGCTCTCGCTCTCGCTCTCGCCGCCGCTCTCGCTCTCGCCGCCGCTCTCGCTCTCGCCGCTGCCGTCGCTCTCACTCGTGGTCGGGGCATCACCGGTATCGGCGGCCGGCGGGTCCTGGTCGACGTAGATCTTCGCCTCCGCGAAGCCGATGTTGCCGTCATGATCGACCGCCTCGGCGCGGATCGTATAGATGCCCTTGGGCGGCGCCGGCACCCCCCAGGACTTCTCACCCTTGTACGCCTGCAGCTCCTGGTTCAGCTCCGGCACCTTCAGCACCCAGCCGTAACCCTCGTGGTTGTCGCTGACCTCGATCTCGATCGCCAGCGGGTCACCCTCGCTGAACTTCTGACCGTCCAGCGGCGTAAGCATCTTCACCACCGGCGCCTCGGTGTCCGGCGTGTTCGGCCCGAAGTACGCCATCAGCTCCGCGACGTCGTTCTGCGAGCCCTCCTCACCGTCCGCCACCGGGCAGAACTGCTTGTGGATGTACTCGCACCCGATCGCCCCGGTCGCGTCGTTGTACAGCGTGCAGGTGTCCGCCCACACCTTGGCCCCCAGCGTCGCGTACGGGAACATGATGTTGTTGTCGCCGTCGATGTGGTCGAGGCCGAACGAGTGCGCCGCCTCCTGCAGCGCCGTGGTGCCGAGCACGCCGACGTTGTTGCTCTCCTTGGTGAACGCGAAGGTCGTGTCGCGCAGCCAGTTGTCGCCGCAGTCGAGGTTGCAAGACACCCCGAGGATGCCGGGGCCGAACCCGATCGCGCTCGGCCTGCCGCCCATCATCACCTGGCTGTAGGGCAGGTGCTTGGGCGGCGGCTCCTCGTAGGCGATGCGCAGCCCGAACGGCGCGGCCGCGTCCTTGAACACCTGGATGATCGCCAGCGCCTTCTGCTCGCCGTCGTCGTAGCCGGGATAGTCGACCATCTGGCTCTTGCCCAGACACGGCGACTCCCCCTCCGACGCGTTCGTGCCGCCCTTGAGCGGACCCCCGAAGAAGTTGAGGAAGATCGTCGAGCGGTGCGGCGGCTTGTCCCACGCCGCCACCGGCTGGCCCGGCGGCGACAGCAGTTCGTCGTCGCCCTCCGCCATCGCCCGCGGCATCACCACGTCGCCGCTCAGCACCAGATCGCGCTCCTTCAAGCTCGCCTCGGTCGCCACCCGCAGCGCCTCGAGCTGCTCCGCGCTCTGCGCCGGGGCCGCATGCACGGCCCTCCCGAACAGCGTGCGCGGCTGCTCCGGCGCGGCCACGGCCGAATGCGCAAAAACCAGCATTGCCGGCACGAGAGCGAAAGGAACGAGACCGAAGGAAGCGTGGAGTCGAGCCATGGAAGGTCCGATCGCACCCTATCACAGTCCCGCCGCCTCCGGGCCACGCCCTGCACGGCCCTGCGACGCCACCTGGTGCCTGGTGCGCCACCTGGTGCCTGGTGCGCCACCTGGTGCCGGGTGCGACTCAGTAGAACCCATGGGGACGTGCACACCGTGCGGTCATCGCGGTCATGACTGTCATCACCGGCCACCAAGACCATCACCGGCCACCAAGAACACCGCTGCCCGTGGTGGGCCCGTGGGCCCGTGGGCCGTGGGCCCGTGGGCCCGTGGGGGGCCGCGGGCCGCGGGCCGCCTCGCCCCCACTTCGGGATCGCCGAGCACCCGGCCAAACCGGGCGAAGCCCGCGGTTGACAGGAATTTGACGCGGTCCGTATGGTGTCATCCATGGTGGAAGGTCCAGGCACATTCACGCGGGCGATCGGCGGCTGGTCGATAGGGCTGATGCTCGCAACCGGCTGCTACCAGGGCGCCGACGGCACCGGCGACGGCGGCGGCGACAGCACCGGCACCGGCAGCGCCAGCAACCCCAGCGCTCCGACGGGTGGCGACGCCGGTGAGACCGACCCCACCGGCGGGCCCGACGACACCGGCGACACCGGCGACACCGGCGACACCGATGGCGCTCCGGGCGCGCTGCCGCAGACCTCCCGCTACCCGCGGCTCAGTCATGTGCAGTGGGAGAACACGGTCCAGGATCTGTTCGGTCTGGCGGCGCCGACCGGCTTCAGCAAGCTCTTCATCGGCGATCCTATCTCGGGCGGCTTCGACAACAACAGCGAGGCCCTGAAGGTCGGCGCCACCCTGTGGACCGACTATCAGCGCGGCGCCGAGCTGGTCGCCGAGCTGATCGCCGCCGACCCGGCCTTGCTGGCGAAGATCGCCCCGCAGATGGACGGCGACAGCGACGCCCAGGCCCTCGCCTTCATCACCAGCTTCGGCCGCCGCGCCTACCGGCGTCCGCTCACCCCCGACGAGCTCACCCGCCACCTCGAGATCTTCAACCTCGGCGTCGCCACCCCCGGCGAGCTCGCGGCCTTCCCCGCCGGCGTGCGCCTCGTCGTCCAGTCGATGCTGCAGTCGCCCTTCTTCCTCTACCGCGTCGAGGTCACCGACACCGACGACGGCACCGGCAAGATCCGCCTGTCCGCGCACGAGCTCGCCAGCAAGCTGTCCTACATGTTGTGGAACACCATGCCCGACGACGAGCTGTTCGCCGCCGCCGACGCGGACCTGCTCGCCGAGGCCGCAGGCGTCGCCGCCCAGGCCACCCGCATGCTCGAGGACCCGCGCGCCCACGACATGGTCGCCTCCTTCCACTACCAGCTGCTCGCGGTCGACCACTACAGCGACGTCTACAAGGACCCGGTCAAGTTCCCGGCCTTCGACCCGGCGATGAACAGCATGATGGCCCAGGAGACCATGATGTTCATCGACGAGGTCGTCTTCAAGCAAAACGGCGACCTCGCGGCCCTGCTGACCGCCCCTTACACCTTCGTCAACGCCGCCCTCGCCCCGCTCTACGGGGTCCAGGGCCAGTTCACCGACGCCTTCGTCAAGGTCGACCTCGACCCGGCCCAGCGCGCCGGCGTGCTGACGCAGCTCGGCTTCCTGGCCAGCAACGCCGGCGCCTTCGAGAACGACCCGATCCACCGCGGCGTGTTCATGAACCTGCAGCTGCTGTGCAGCGACCTGCCGCCGCCGCCCAACGTGGTCCCGCCGCTGCCGCCCCCGGTCGCCGGCCAGAGCCTGCGCGAGCGCATCACCGCTCACACCGGCAAGGGCACCTGCGGCGAGGGCTGCCACGGCTACATGATCAACCCGATCGGCTTCGCCTTCGAGAACTACGACCCGCTCGGTCGCTGGCAGACGGTCGACGCCGGCAAGCCGGTCGACGCCGCCGACGAGTTCAACTTCGGCGGCGCCCCGCAGAAGTACGACGGCGCCGTCGAGCTCGCGCAGCTGATGGCCGACAGCGACGAGGCCCACCGCTGCTACGTCGCCCACCTGCTCGAGTACGGCTACGCCCGCACCCCGC
>NZ_JACCSO010000315.1 GCF_013812955.1 Nannocystis sp.
GCCCTGGGAGGGGTCTTGGGACCGGACTTGCGTGATCGCTGCTTCACCATGTCGCTTCAACCTCGACCGTGATCACGAGCCGCCCTCGTCGTCTTCATCTCGATCTTGCCGCGCACCGGCATCGTCATCCGCATCATCCGCATCATCCGCATCCAGGTCCACCGGCGTCACCTGCCCGCGCGCGAAGGTTACGGCCTCGGCGACGGCCTCGGCGGCGTCCAGCGCCTCCAGTTCGGCCGCCAGCAACCGCAGCTCGGCATCGAGCTCGGTCTCCTCGCCCGCGCCCTGCCCTTCAGGCTCGCTCGTCTCGGGCGCGTCCGGGACCTCTGCAGGCTCAAGGCCGCTCGTTTCAGCTGGGTCGGGCTCCGCGACCTCGGCCTCGGCCTCGTCCAGCGCCTCCAGTTCGGCCGCCAGCAGCCGCAGCTCGGCATCGAGCTCGGTCTGCTCGCCGGCGCCCTGCGCTTCATCCTCGCCCAAGGCGACCTCGGGCTCGGCCACCGCGTCGCCGGGGCCAGCGTCGAGCGCCTCGAGCTCCGCCGCCAGCAGCCGCAGCTCTTGCTGCTCATCATCCACATCCACATCCACATCCACGACCTGCGCGTGCGAACCTGCCTCTTCGGACCCGTCCTCGACCACCACGAGCCCGACTCGATTGGCCGCGGGGGCCGCGGTGGCCGCGGGTCCGAGGTCCGCGTCCTCGATCAGCACCCCGGACAGCGCCTCGGCGAGCAGGACGCGCTGCTCGGCGGCGTCGAGCTCGGCCTCGCTGGGCTGGGGCGGTCCGAGGTCGACGGGGGCGCCGAAGCTCTGGTCCTCGTCATAGGCCTCGATCTGCTGGCGGGCTTCTTCGCTGATCACGAGGCGATAGATGCGGATCGCGTCGGTGTCGGGGACCTGCTGGACGCGGGCGACGCCGAGCTTCACGAGCTCGAGGATCGACATCAGAGTCACGACCAGCATCGTGCGCAGCTCGCCCTCGCTGGACCAGTTGCGGCCGAGGAACAGGCCCTCGAACTCGAACTCCTGGCGCTCGTCGAGCATCAGCGTCAGCTGTTGCATGCGCTGGGCGACGGTGACGAGCTCGATCGTCACCTCGTGGCTCTTGTTGATCTTCGCCCGCGTCAGGACCCGGTAGTAGGCCTCGGCGAGGCGAAACAGGGTCACCGGCGCGAGGCCGGGGTCCATCGCCGGGATCTCGATGTCGGCGCCGCGGGCGAAGACGTCGCGCCCGGACATCGGCAGCGCGTCGAGCTCGGCGGCGGCATTCTTGAACCGCTCGTACTCGACGAGCCGGCGGATCAGCGCCTCGCGCGGGTCCTCGCCCTCCTCGTCGTCGGCGCCGGCCTCCTCGCCGGGCTTGGCCTGGACCGGCAGCAGCTCGCGGCTCTTCAGCCAGGCCAGGGTCGCGGCCATCACCAGGTAGTCGCCCGCGATCTCGAGGTCCAGCGCGCGCATCATGCCCAGGTACTCGAGGTACTTCTCGGCGACGAACGCGATCGGGATGTCGAGGATGTCGAGCTCGTGGCGGCGCACGAGGTGCAGCAGCAGGTCGAGCGGACCCTCGAAGACCTCGAGCTCGACCGAGTAGATCGCCGCGCGCCCGCGCGGGTCGCCGGCGACGCTCTCGCTGCCCTTCTCCACCGCCGCGCTCCTCAAGGATTCAGAGGCCGACCAGGCGCATGCCCCAGTCGACAACGAGGCGCACCGGCATGAACAGGGTTTGCAGGAGCCCGGGGATCAGCATCAGCGCGAGCAGGATCGTCCAGCCGTAGCGGGCCAGGATGTCGTCGATGTGGTCGAAGCGGGCCGGCATCATCCAGGCGAGGATCTTGCCGCCGTCGAGCGGGTGAATCGGCAGCAGGTTGAAGAACGCCAGGGTGACGTTTAGCAGGAAGAATGTCGCCAGGACCTCGAGCAGGCCCGGATGGGTGACGCCCGAGAGCAGCAGCACCTTGATCACCCCGAGGGTCACCGCCGCCTGCAGGACATTCGCCAGCGGCCCGGCGTACGACACCATCGCCATGCCGGCGCGCATGCTGAAGCGGCGCGTGTAGTAGCGCGGCTGCGTCATCACCGGGCGGCCCCAGCCGAACACCGGGAGGTGCAGCAGGCCGGCCATCACCGGCAGCGCGAGGGTGCCGATCGGGTCGGCGTGGACCAGCGGGTTCAGCGTGACGCGGCCTTCGCGGCCGGGGGTCGGGTCGCCCAGGCGGTCGGCGACGATCGCGTGGGCGAACTCGTGGAAGGCGGTGGCCACGACCAGGCACAGCACGAAGATCAACGCGGTGCGCAGGTCGGTCGCCGACAGACCGAGCAGCACGAACGCAGAGGAGGATGAGAACACGCGATCCACGGGCGGAACTTCAGGGATTAGCAGCCGGCCCTGCCGGCGTCAACGCCGGCCCTCAGACCGCCAAAATCGCGGTTTATCCGCGATCTGGGCGCCGCTCCCGCAAAGCACGCGGAGCCCGGCGGCCCTGACCTGTACCTGGGGACAGGTGCTTGACATCGTCACCCACTTCGTCGCCCGCGCCTCGCCAGGAGCCGCGCGATCTGGCGGCCCGTGCGCCCGACTGCGGGCTCGTGCGGGCAGCCAGGCCGTCTCGCGCGCCGCCTGACCGACTGGTTGCCGCGGCCTCGTTCTTGGGTATGCACGGGCCACGCACGGAGAGCGTCACCATGAACAACGAGCGCGCCAACAAGCTGTTCCAGGAGACCCTGCAGAACTCGATCGGATGGATCCACGAGCTGTCGGATCGCTGTCCGGCCGCGGACGAGCAGCAGGCCTACCACGTCCTGTGCGCGACGCTGCAGACGCTGCGCGACCGCCTCACCGTCGACGAGGCGGTCCAGCTCGGCGCCCAGCTGCCGGTGCTGATCCGCGGCCTCTACTACGACGGATGGCGGCCCTCGCACTCGCCGACGCGGATCCGCCACCGCGAGGAATTCCTGGCCCAGGTCGCCGCGCGTTACCATGCCCGGCCACTCGTCGATCTCGAGACGGGCGTGCGCGCGGCGATCTCCGTGCTCAACCACAACATCTCGCTCGATGAGGCGCTGTCCGTCATCCGCGCGCTGCCCGATCCGCTGCGCGAGCTGTGGCCGGGGCACATCATCAAGACGGCGCGGCTGGCGGAGCATCGCCCCGCGGCCGGTTGAGCCGGCCCGGCGATGGCGGCGATGACCGTCGCGCCCGGTCGCATGAGTCGAGTCGAGAGGAGGCAATCATGGCAGTGTTTCGTGATCGATCCGACGCAGGCCGCGCGCTGGCAGCCGCCTTGATGCATCATGCCGGTCATGCCGGTCATGCCGGTCATGCCGGTCATGCCGACGACGAGGTCATGGTCCTGGCGCTGCCACGCGGCGGGGTGCCGGTCGCCTTCGAGGTCGCGGTGCGGCTGGCGGCCCCTCTCGACGTGTTCCTGGTCCGCAAGCTCGGCGTGCCGGGCCACGAAGAATTGGCCATGGGCGCGATCGCTAGCGGCGGGGTCGAGGTCGTCAATGAGCAGCTGATCGCCCGCCTCGGCATCTCGCGCCGGGCGCTCGAGGCCGCGATCACGCGGGAGCGCCGCGAGCTGCAGCGTCGCGAGCTGGCTTACCGGGGCGGCCGTGCGCCGCTCGAGGTCGCCGGTCGCACGGTCATCCTGATCGATGACGGCCTCGCCACCGGCTCGACCATGAAGGCGGCGGTCGCCGGCCTGCGCAAGCTCGGACCCGGCCGCATCGTCGTCGCGGTCCCGGTCGCCGCGCCCGAGTCCTGCGCCGAGATCGGCGCGGAGGTCGACGAGATCGTGTGCCTGGCGACGCCCACGCCCTTCCATGGCGTGGGCCTCTGGTACGAGCAATTTCCCCAGGTCGACGACGCCGAGGTGCACGCGCTGCTGGCCGCCTCTGCGCGCCCGTCTCCGCGTCCAGCCGCGGGCCACGCACTGGTTTGAGGCGCCACCATCATGCCAAGTCAGGACACCGAACACCTGTCCCGGATCCTCCGTGCGGCCGCCCAGCCGCTGCACGGCGGCCCCGGTGACCTCGATCCCGCGCTCGCTCTGATCGGCGACGCGAGCTGCGTCCTGATCGGCGAGGCGAGCCACGGGACCCACGACTTCTACCGCGTGCGCGCCGAGCTGAGCAAGCGCCTGATCGTCGAGAAGGGCTTCGCCGCGATCGCGGTCGAGGCCGACTGGCCCGACGCCTACCGCGTCAATCGTTACGTGCACGGCCGCAGCGCCGACCGCGACGCGAACGCGGCGCTGGCCGACTTCAAGCGCTTCCCCGGATGGATGTGGCGCAACGCCGACGTGCTCGACTTCGTCGGCTGGCTGCGCGCGCACAACGACCTGCAGCCGGCAAGCGCGCGCGTCGGCTTCTACGGGCTCGACCTCTACAGCCTGCACACCTCGATCCGTGCGGTGCTCGCTTACCTCGACCGCAGCGACCCCGAGGCGGCCCGTCGCGCCCGTGACCGCTACGCCTGCCTCGAGCACGCCGGCGAGGACCCGCAGCGCTACGGCTACGCCGCGAGCTTCGGCCTGACGCCGGTCTGCGAGCGCCAGGTGGTCGAGGAGCTGATCGACCTCCAGCGCCAGCGCAGCCGCCTGATCGAGCGCGACGGCGTGGTGGCCGAGGACGAGTTCTTTCACGCCGAGCAAAACGCCCGGCTCGTGAAGAACGCCGAGCGCTACTATCGCGCGATGTTCCAGGGCCACGTGTCGTCGTGGAACCTGCGCGACGAGCACATGGCCGACACCTTCGACGCGCTGCGCGACCACCTCGCGCTGCGCGACCACCTCGCGCTGCACGACCACCTCGCGCTGCGCGGCCGGCCTCAAGGCGCGAACGGTGCGGCCGCCAAGCTGATCGTCTGGGCCCACAACTCGCACGTCGGCAGCGCACGAGCGACCGCGCAGGGCGCCCAGGGCGAGCTCACGCTCGGGCAGCTGGTCCGCGAGCGCCACCCCGATACGACAGTGCTGCTCGGCTTCACGACCCACACCGGCACCGTCACCGCCGCGTCCGACTGGGGTGAGCCGGCCGAGCGCAAGTGGGTGCGACCGTCCTTGCCCGCCAGCTACGAGCGGCTGTTCCACGACACCGGCCTGCCGAAGTTCTTCCTGAACCTGCACCTCGCCAGGCTCGCCGAGGGCCTCGCATCGCCGCGCCTGCACCGCGCGATCGGTGTCATCTATCGCCCCGACACCGAGCGCGCGAGCCACTACTTTCAGACCCGACTCTCGCGCCAGTACGACGGCGTCTTCCACCTCGATCAGACCCGCGCGCTAGAGCCGCTAGAGCCCACCGAGCACTGGGAGCGCGGCGAGGACGCGCCGGAGACCTACCCGACAGGCGTGTGATGATGCCCCCACGGTCCGAGCCGATCCAGATCCCCCTCGATCACCAGGCCATCGCCCTGGACGGCGACCTCGTGGTCCCGACGACCAGCCGCGGCGTGGTCGTGTTCGCCCACGGCAGCGGCAGCGGCCGGCACAGCCCGCGCAACCGGGCGGTCGCCGCCTCGCTGCAGCAGGCCGGCTTCGCCACCTTGCTGATGGACCTGCTGACCGCCGCCGAGGAGGCGACCGATCGCCACACCGCCCACCTGCGCTTCGACATCGAGCTGCTCGCCCGCCGACTCGACGCCGCGACCGCCTGGCTCGCGCTGCAGCCCGAGACCTCGAGCCTGAGCGTCGGCTACTTCGGGGCCAGCACCGGCGCCGCCGCGGCCTTGATCGCGGCCACCCGCAACGATCGTGTGCGCGCGATCGTCTCGCGCGGCGGTCGACCCGACCTCGCCGGCTCGCTGCTCCCGGCCGTCAAGGCGCCCACGCTGCTGATCGTCGGCGGCGAGGACGGACAGGTGATCGCGCTCAACCAGCGCGCGCTCAACACCTTGCGCTGCCCGAAGCAGCTCACGATCGTGCCCGGCGCCACCCACCTGTTCGAAGAGCCAGGCGCGCTCGAACAGGTCATGACGCTCGCGGCACAATGGTTCGAGCGATATCTCTGACGACCCCCGCTAAAGCGGCACGATCGGGCTGGCGGTCGGCACATACAGCACCAGGTCGAAGGCCAGCGCGGGACGCAGGCGGGTCCAGCCGACGGTCTCGAGCGGCCAGCGCGCGAACGATCGGCGCCAGCTGTTGCCGAGGCTGCGCGCGTACTGCTCCCACTCGAACCAGGTGGTGACGGGGCCGCTGGCGGGCAGGCGGCGCAGGTCCAGCACATGGGCGCCGCGCCGCGCGCCGAGCTTCGCCTCGAGCGTGGCGGACGGGGCCTCGTCGACCGGGAACACCACGAGCGGGTTGGCAAACCCGGGCTGGCTGCTGCCGATCCAGTTGGCGCGGTAGGTCAGAAATTCGCCGGACCCGAAGGCCATGTGCATGGCCACATAGTCGCGGCCGAGGCGATGGCGCAGGTGCTCACCCATGCTCGGCGGCGCGCGGCGATCGTTGGGCAGGCGCTGCGCATCGGCGGCGATGTGGCCGCTGTGGGCGATCAGGACCACGCGCTTATCAGCGCGACGGCTGGCGAGGAACCACTCGACGTTGTCGGCCATGAGGCGATCACGATCGACGCCCCTCGGGAACGACTCGAAGGCCTCGCTGCCGTGGGCGCGGGCGAGGGTGAGGCGATGCACCGCATCCGCCCAGGTCGCCGGATCGCTGGCCCGCTGATAGCGCTCGCGCTGCGCGATCAGGTTGTCGCGCTCCGCGGCGAGCGCGACCAGCAGCGCCGCGGCCGCGTCCGGGCCGAGCTGTGCATAGGTCGTGTCCATCGGCGCCAGCCGCCGCTCGGCCGCGCTGGCCCGCGCCGGGTCGACGGTCTTCAAATACGCGATCACGGGGCGGGTACACCTCGACCAGCAGTAAATATCGACGCCCCCCACGTGCACCCGATCCTCGACCGCGACCCTGAGGTTGTGCGCGCGAAGCCAGTCCAGCATCTCCTTCAGCTCATGGGTGCCGACGATGTCGCCGCTGCCGAGGTCGGGCAGCGCTTCGGCGCCCTGCACGTATGCATCCATCGTCAACCCGAACTCGTAGCCGAGCTCGAACAGCACCATCGCGGGACCGGGCCGCTCCGCGACACACTTGACGACCGCGAGCTGGGCGACCTTGAGCTCGTGCACGCCGTGGCTGCTCTCACCGAGGCCGAGCACGGGCGCCGCGGCGAGCAGGTCACACACCGGGGTGACGTCGAGCCCACCGTCGCCGATCGCCACCGCATGCTGCTCGATCCACGCCGTGATCTCGCCGGCGACGGGCTCCCACAGCTTCGCCTCGGAGTTCCACGGGGCACAGCCGGCGAGCAAACATCCGACCACCGAGGAGAGCAACCCGGTCGAGCCTGTCATGCGCAGGCGACGATAACCTGCCCCTGCACACAATATTTCCGCGACCCGCCGATCACCCGTCGAACAGCATTCTCAGGCGCGCGGATGATGCTTGCGATGGGCCGTGCGCAGGTGCTGGTCGCTGACATGCGTGTACACCTGGGTGGTCGCGATGTCGGCGTGCCCGAGCAGGGTCTGCACCGCCCGCAGGTCGGCGCCGCCCTCGATCAAGTGGGTGGCGAAGCTGTGGCGGAGCTTGTGCGGCGAGATCGGGCGGGTGATGCCCGCGACCAGCGCGTAGTCGCGGAGCTTTTGAAACATGCCCTGCCGCGACAGCCGACCGCCGCGATGATTGAGAAACACCCAGGACGTGACCCGCTTGCCCTTCGCCAGCAGCGGCCGACCGGCTGTGATCCACGCGTGCAACGCCGCGACCGCGGGCGCGCCGATCGGCACCAGCCGCGGCTTGTCGCCCTTGCCGATCAACCGCACCACCGCTTGATCGAGGTACAGCCGATCGAGGCTGAGCTCGAGCGCCTCGGAGATCCGGCAGCCGCTCGCATACAGCAGCTCGAGCAACGCCGTATCGCGCAGCGCCAGCGGGCCGTCGGTGCCGGGCGCGGCCAGCAAGGCCAGCACCTCCGCGCGACCGAGCAGGCTCGGCAGCTTCTGGGCCAGCCGGGGCGAGCGCAGGCCCTGGGTCGGGTCGACCTCGACCTCGCCCTCTTCACGCAAATACCGAAACAGCCCCCGCATCGCCACCAGGCGGCGGGCCTGGCTGCGCGCCGCGAGCGTCGGCGCGATCGACTGCAGATACGCGATCAGCAGCGGCGGCTCGATGCGGGCCAGCGGCACCGTCTCGCCGATGCGCGCGACCAGAAAGCTGGCCAGCTCGCGCAGGTCCTGGGCGTAGGCGGCCAGCGAGTTGGGACGAAGCCGGCGCTCGACCTTGAGATGCTGCAGGTAGTCGTCGATCGCCGCGTCGAGGTTCATGCCCCGCCGCGCTCCCGCAGCGCCCCGCGGATCTTTCGCAGCACGTCGTCGAGGCGCTGCACCGGCACGCTGACGCGGGTCGGCATGCCGCCGCCGAGCCCGAGCAAGGTGATGAAATTGAGGCCGCTCTCGAAGCTCGCCGCGATGTTGACGGTCACGCCGTCGACCACGACCGCGACGGTGGCCCGGCGCTGCCCGCTGAGCAGCAGCTCGGTCTTGTCGAAGGCCGGCGCGTCCGCGGGCACGGTCAGCAGGGCCACGTCGCCCTCGACCACGAAGCGCTCGGCGAGGCGCTCGGCCTGGAACGCGCGCTGATCGAAGTCGGCCGCCGCGGCGTGGATCGCGTCCTGCTCGACCCCCGGCCGCATGCCGCGACACAGCCAGTGCACGATCCGCTGCTTGAGCACCGGGTCGTCGTAGTGCACGCGCAGCGCCTTGTCGATCAGCTGCGCGCGCGGGCTCGGCACGCCGATGCGGGTGTCGACCGCGCGGGCGTCATCGTCGGCGCCGGGGTACGGCTCGTGGCCGCCGAGGATCCACTTCGCCGCGGCGTACAGGCCGTCGAGGTCGAAGTGGGCGACGATCGTGTCCACCGGCCCGGTCTGCGCGACCATCTCCGGGGTGATGATCTCCGGACAGGCGCCGTGCTCGGCCTTGGTGTGCAGCACGAACCGCGGATCGCTGCGATACGCGGCGTGCAGCTCGTGATCGTGGTGATCGACCCAGCGCGCGAGGCGAGGCCCGAGCTGCTTGAGGAAGCGACCCGTGATCTTCGCAAAGCCCGGGCCGCCCATGCCGTCGGCCGCGAAGGCCAGGTCGAGCACGACCACCCGGCCGCGCAGATCGTCCGCCCGCGGCAACTTGCGCGGGCTGGCGAACACGAGGTCGGGATCTATCGGGCGCATGATGAGACCCGAGGAGCGGCGGCCGCCGTCAATCCAGCGCGGCCCTGGCGGCTTCCAGCTCGCCGAGGGCATGATCGTCCCCGGCGCGGTTGGCCGCCTCGACCCCGCGCGTGAACACGTCGCGGGCGCCGTCGCGGTCGCCGTCGGCGAGCAGGGTGTTGCCGGCCATCAGGTAGGCCGGCACATAGTCGGGATGACGTGACATCAGCTCGACGAACACCGCGTTGGCCTGCGCGAGCAGGCCGCGCTTCTTGAGCTCCATCGCCAGTCCGTAGCGAGCGAAGGGATCGTCGGGCTTCTGGGTCACGAACTGCTGCAGCATCGCCAGACGATCCATGGGGTCCTCCTGATCGAGCGCGGTTCAGGCGAACGAGCTGGACTTGGCCTGCGCGTCGGCCGGGATCGTCACCATCGGCGTCACCGACCGCTCGGTCTTCGGCTTGTAGGTGCGCTTGTGCTCCTCGACGTAGGCAGCGGCCGCGGTCCCGTCCATGCCCAGCGAGGTCAACACCTCGGGGGTCTGGTCGTAGACCGGCGTCTCTTGGAGATGACCGACCAGCAGCAGGTAGGTCGCCACGTGCGCCGGCGGGTACTTCTTGAGCAGCTCGGCGACACCGTCGCGCAGCTGGCCCTCGTCCTTGGTGGCGCAGAAGTCCTCGTCGGTCTCGCCCTGGCGGTGCTTCACGCCGAGGAAGTCGAGGTAGTCGACCAGCATGGTCCGGTGGTGGCGCATCAGCCACTCGAGCAGCAGCGCCAGCGCGAGCTGGTCGTTGCCGCCCGTGAACTCGGCGTCGAAGCGCTTGCGCCACGAGCGGCGGCGGGCAGCCTGCGTATAGGCGGTGGCGGGGACGTTGACGCTGCAACCGCCGGCCTTGAGCACGGCGCGGACTTCCTTGCCGGAGAGCTCGTCGTAGTACGCGTCGATGTGGCCCTGGCCAAGGTTCTGACAGATCTGGATCGGCTTCACGAATGGTTCCTTGCGGCTGGCGGGGGCACACCCTACACGCCGCAGGCGCGCGGACGCAAGCGTGAAGCACCTGTCCGCACGTTCAGTATCGCACGGCATCGCATGTCATCCCGTGTCATCGCATGTCCGTAGGAACAGGCCGCGGCGGTAATTTTCGGAGGCCATTTTCAGGGATGATCCGACCCGAGGGATCGGCCCACAGGTGAACAAGGAAGAAGAGGTGACGAAGGTCGAGGGACCCGGCCCGCGCACGCACGACGCAACCGAGTCGCCGTGGACCTCACCGATCGCCCCGGCCCTGCCGCCCTCGCCGTCGGCGTCGATGATCGACGCGCACGCGCCGCTGCCGACTCGCATCGGCCGCTTCGTGATCGTGCGCAAGCTCGGCGAGGGCGGCATGGGCGTCGTCTTCGACGCCTTCGACCCCGAGCTCGAGCGCCGCGTGGCGATCAAGGTCCTGCGCCCGGCGATGCGCCACGACCGCAACAGCCACGGCGAGGCCCGCCTGCTGCGCGAGGCGCAGACGATGGCCAAGCTCTCGCACCCCAACGTCGTCCAGGTCTACGAGGTCGGCGAGGTCCACGACCTCGTGTTCCTGGCGATGGAGTACGTCGCCGGCAAGGACCTGCGCACGTGGCTGGCGGTGAAGCCTCGCGGCTGGCGCGAGGTCATCGCCGTGTTCCTGCAGGCCGGCCAGGGGCTCGCGGCGGCCCACGCGGCCGGCATCATCCACCGCGACTTCAAGCCTGACAACGTGCTGGTCGGCGACGACGGTCGCGTGCGCGTGCTGGACTTCGGCCTGGCCCGGCCGCAGTACGGCAGCGAGGTCGACGAGTCGCTGCCGGCGGGCCGAGGCATCGGCGCCAGTCACAAGATCACGCTGACGCAGGTCGGCGCGTACATCGGGACGCCGGCGTACATGTCGCCCGAGCAGCACCTGTGCAAGCCCGCCGACGCGAAGAGCGATCAGTTCGGCTTCTGCGTCGGCCTGCACGAGTGCCTCTATGGCCGGCGGCCTTACGCCGGCAAGACCTCGGCCGAGCTGCGGCTGGCGGTGTTTCGTCCGCCCGAGCCGCCGCCCGACGGTCGCCGGGTGCCCGCGCGGCTGCGCCGGCTCGTGCTGCGTGGACTCAGCGTCGAGCCCGCGGATCGTTACCCCGACATGCAGGCGCTGCTCGCCGAGCTCGGCCGTAATCCCGCCCGCGCCTGGAAGCGGATCGGCCTCGGCCTCGGCGCCTTCGGCCTCGCCTTTCTCGGCGCGCTCGGCTCGGGCTGGCTCGCCGACGAGCGCCGCTGCAGCCGCGGCGACGAGCCCCTGAAGCAAGTCTGGGGCCCCGCCCACGCCGAACAGGCGCGCGCCGCCTTCCTCGCGACCGGGGTCCCCTACGCCGCAGAGACCTGGCCCAAAGTTCAGGCCACCCTCGACTCCCGCGCCCGCGCCTGGGCCGAGCGCCGCGAGCACGCCTGCGCCGCCACCCATGTGCGCGGGGAGGCCTCCGAGGAACTGCTCGATCTGCGCAACGAGTGCCTCGACGGCCGCCTGCGCGAGCTCGAGGCGCTGGTCGGCGCCTTCGTCACCGCCGACGCCGCGACCGTCGAGCGCGCGCTGCAGGCCACCTCTGGCCTCGCGCCGCTCGCGGTCTGTGACGATGCACGGTATCTGCGGGCGCGGGTCAAGCCACCGGCCGACCCGGCGCTGGCCGAGAAGGTCGCGCGGGCTCGCGTGCTGCTCGCGCGGGCCGCCGCGCGCCGCGACGCCGGTCGTCCGCGTCAAGCCCGCGAGATCGCCACCGCCGTGCGTCGCGCCAGCAAGGACCTCGCTTATCCACCGCTGCACGCCGAGGCGCTGCTCGAGCTCGGTCGCTGCGAAGAAGCCACCGCCGACTACGTGCTCGCGCAAGACCACCTGCGCGAGGCCTATCACCTCGCGCTCGGCATCGCCGCCGACCCCGTC
The DNA here is from genome assembly GCF_013812955.1 of Nannocystis sp. GTDB lineage: Bacteria > Myxococcota_A > Polyangia > Nannocystales > Nannocystaceae > Nannocystis. The sequence goes on from NZ_JACCSO010000315.1 coordinate 12,150, forward strand.
GCCACCGACGCCGCGATCACCCTGAGCCTGGTGTACTATCGCAAGAACGAGTTCGCCGACTCCTTCGCCTGGTCGGAGCACGCGCGCAGCCTGCTTCGTCGCATCGACGATCCGCCCGAGCAGGCCGTCCTTTATCTGCTCTACCGCAGCTACGCGCAGTCGCGGCTCGGCCTGCACGTCGACGCGATCGCGGCCGCCGAGCAGGCGCTCGCCCTCACCGAGGCCAACTTCTCGCCGCTCGATCCGCGCCGCGGTCGCATGCTCGCCGGCCTCGCGCACGCGCGCTGGGCCAGCGGTGACGACGCCCAGGCCCTCGACCTGTTCAAGCGCAGCCAGCTCAGCTGGAGCGACGGTCTCGGCGCCGATCATCCCTTCGTCGCCAGCTCGGCGATCAACATCAGCACGATCTACATCCAGCGCCGCGCCTTCGAGGACGCCGCCGCCGTGCTGCGACCTGCGCTCGGGATCATGGAGCGGGCCTTCGGCCCCGATCATCCCAGCGTCGCCGACACCCTCGTCAACCTCGCCTCGCTGGCGACGATCCAGGGCCGGCTGCACGAGGCCAGAGAGGGCGCCGCCCGGGCGCTGCGGATCTACCTGCGCGTCGACCCCGACCGGCGCGAGGTGATGGAGCTGCTCACCGACCTCGGCAGCCTGCACCACCTGCTCGGTCGCCACGACGAGGGCCTCGCCAGCCTGCGCCACGCCCTCGCGCTGCGCCAGCGCCTGCCCGGGCCCGATCTGCACGGCGAGGCCCAGCTGCGGGTCATGATCGGCGAGGTCCTGACCAGCATGCGCCGCCCCCAGGCCGCCGCCGCCGAGCTCCGCGTGGCCCTCGAACTCCTGAGCCGCAGGCCCGACCCGCTGATCCATCAGGGTGTGCTCGCCGCGCAGGCCCGCCTCGCGCGCGAGCGCGGCGCACCGGCGGAGGCCGAGGCCCTCGCCCGCCAGGGTCTCGCCCTCGCCGTCGAGCCCGAGCACGAGCGCGCCCCGATGTTCACCGAGCACGGCAACGCCCTGCTCGCCCTCGGCCGCATCGACGAGGCGCTCGCCGCTTGCAACCAGGCGCTCGCGCTCGACCGGCGCAGCTTCGGGGTCGACAACTATCGCAGCACGCCGGCGCTGCTGTGCCTCGGCCGGGCCTATCACGCGCGCGGGCAGAGCAGCGCCGCCTCCGAGATGCTCGAGCGGGCCGTGGCGATCCACGAGCGCAGCGACACCGCCCCGGAGCGGCGCGCCGCCGCCCGGGCCGCCCTCGCCGAGAC
>NZ_JACCSO010000348.1 GCF_013812955.1 Nannocystis sp.
ATCTCGGCCAGCGCGAACTGAAGCAGCGGCAGGCTGCCCTCGACGCCGGCGGCGACCAGCTGGTCGACCAGCGCCGTCGACTCGAAGCGGACCTGCCGGACCGCCGCAGGCCCGACGATCGCCTCGCGCACCCCCTCCGGCCGCAGCGGCGGGAGGAAGAACAGCGCCCGCACCAGCTCATCCTCCAGCCCCGGCAGCTGCGCGAGGCGGGTCAAGAAGTCGCCGCGCGCGGTCGCCAGCAGGCGCACGCCGACGACCCCTGCCGCCAGCTGCGCGAGCAAGCGAGCGGCCAGCGTGGCCTCTGCGGGCGGCGCCAGGGTGACCAGCTCCTCGAGCTGATCGACGAAGACCAGCCGCCCGCGCGTGCCCGCCTGCTGGCGCCGCAAGACCCGCTCGAGGGCGTCGGGCTCGGCGCGCACCTGCGCGAGCAGATCATCCTCGTCGAGGTCCAGCCCGGACGCCAGCGCAGCGACCAGCGCGTGCACCGGACGCCGTCCCGGGGTGATGCTGACGGTCAACCAGGTGCGCGCCGGATCGAGCACGCCCTCGCTGATCACCGGCAATACACCGGCCCGACATAGTGATGACTTGCCGACGCCGGAGTCGCCGGCGACGAGCACGAACGACTGCGCCCGCAGGCGGTCGACCACGGTCTGGATCTCGCTACCGCGGCCGAAGAACACCTCGCGGTGCTCGGCCTCGAAGGCCCGAAGACCGCGATAAGGATTGCCGCCCGCCGCGGCGCCGTCGCGGCCAGGGCCCGGCTGACCGATCGGGTTCAACGCCTCGAGCGCGACCCGCAGCTCCTCACCCGAGGCGAAGCGCTCGCCGGGGTCGCGACGAACACAGCGATCGACGATGGCCGCGAAGCGCGGCTCGATCCCGCCGACCCGCTCGGCCAGCGGCCGCGGCTCGCGCTGCTGGACCTTCACGGCCAGCTGCGCGGCGTCCCGCGCCTCGTTCGGCGGTCGACCGGCGCACAGGATGTAGAGGAGCACGCCGAGCGCGTAGACGTCGGAGCGACGGGAGGCGGGCTCGGCTCGCCACAGCTCGGGCGCCATATAATGCGGGGTGCCGATCAGCGTCCCATCCTGGGTGAGACCCGCGATCGGACTGCGCCAGCCGGCCTCGAACTCGCGATTCATCCCGGCCGGAGGGGACCCCATGTTGTCGATCGGCGGCGACGGCTGCGGGAACGAGCGGCTGATGGCGGCCGTGGCGTCGAGCGGCGAGATCGCGCGTGCACCGGGTCCTGACCGCTGCGCCGCCTGCTGCAGCTGCTCGAGCTCCGGCACCGCGTCCTCGAGCTTGGCGAGGCTGAAGTCGAGGAGCTTGACCTCGCCCTGGTCGCTGACCATGACGTTGGCGAGCTTGATGTCGCGGTGAAGCACGCCCTGGCGATGCGCGGCGGCGAGGCCCCGCGCGAGCCCGGTGCCCAGCTCCAGCGCGCGGCCCGGCTTCACCGGCAAGGTCAGCTCGGCGAGGCTGTGACCGCGGATGTACTCGGAGATGAGGTACGGCTGACCGGCGATCTCACCGACGCGGTGGATCGCCATCACGTTGGGGTGTTGGATCCGCGCCGCGGCCCGGGCCTCGATCAGGAAGCGCTCGCGGACATCCGCCTCGACCGTCGTGATGAACTTGATCGCGACCGCCCGATCGAGGACCTGATCGTGGGCCAGATACACCTCGCCCATCATGCCGCGGCCCAGCAGGCGGACCAGCCGGTACTCACCGAACTCCTGCGGCGGCCACTCCCCGGATTCAGCCATCGATACGTCGCATTTTCGGCGTCAACATAACCGCGTCGGGCACCAGGCGGCGCTCGCTATAGCCCACGGCGCTCACTGGACCGAGCCGCCCGGCCGCAGGGGGCAACCACCGGAACCCGGCCGAACGTGATTCCTCACCATCAGGACGTGGTGCGCAACAACCGCGATGCAGGTCCGCGACCTGCGCCGCGATCCCCGCGCGGTCGACTGCGTGCCGCTACATCGACCGCACAACCGGTCGCACACGGGCCCGGCCCCACCGCGACCGCACGGCCCCTGGAGATCCGCGCTAGTAACCCTGCACATGGACGCCATCGACCTCCTCGAAAGCCAGCATCGCCAGCTCGAGAAGCAGTTCTCGGCCCTCAAGAAGGCCGATGCAGTTCGCCCCGAGGACTTCAAGGCCGCCTCCGACCTGCTCGTCACGCACATCACGATCGAGGAGCAGCGCTTCTACCCCGCGGTCCAGGCCGGGCGCACCGAGGACATCCTGCTCGAGTCCCTCGAGGAGCACCTCTCGCTCAAGCGCGTGCTCGCCGATATGCTCGCCCTCGCCAGCGACGACCCCCAGTTCGGACCCAAGCTCCACGTGCTCGCCGAGCAGCTCGAGCACCACCACAAAGAGGAAGAGGACCACCTGTTCCCCAAGGTCAAGAAGGTCCTCGACACCAAGGCCCGCGAGAAGCTCGGCGCCGACATGCAAGCCCTCGCCGACGAGCTCGAGCACCGCGCCCCCCGCAAGCTCGTGCTCGACCAGACCGAGACCGCCGCCACCCTCGAGCCCAAGGCCTGAGCGCGCGCCGTCGCGCGACCATCACGCGGCGACCGTGAACTCGCGGCGACCGTGAACTCGCGGCGGCCGTGAGCTCGCGGCGTCCGTGATACGGTCGGCGATGCCCAGGTCCCTGCGAACTTACACCTGCGCGGCGCTGCTCGTGGTCGCGGCGGCCTGCACCGACTCGAGCCCAGCAGACACCGACGCCCCCGGCATGACCGGCACCACCGGCATGACCGGCACCACCGGCGCGAGCACTGTGTCGCCGAGCACCGGCCCCGAGCTCACCGGCACCACCGGCAAAGCGAGCACCACCACCGATGCGCCGACCAGCACCAGCACCGGCGAGCAGGGCACGACGAGCGGAGGCCCCGAGCTCACCGGCACCGGCACCACCGGCGGCACTGGCACCACCGGGCCGGTCGGTCCGGTCGGCAGCGCCGGCTGCGGGCTGACGCCGGCGGCCGGCGGCCTCGAGCTCGAGGTCCAGGGCCAGATGGGCCAGTACATCGTCTCACTGCCGCCCGGTTACGACCCGGCGACGCCCTACCCGCTCGGCTTCGCCTTCCACGGCCGCAACCGCACCGGCCCCAACTGTCACGATGGCGACTGCGCCGGCTTCCAGGACGTCATGCAGGACCAGGCGATCCTGGTCTATATGACCTCGCTCGGCGGCACCGGCTGGGAGGGCGACGGCGAGCGCGAGCTGAACGTCGAGTTTTTTGAGAAGGTGCTCGATGACCTGGTCGCCGGCGCGTGCATCGACGAGTCGCGGGTGTTCGTCGCCGGCACCAGCTCGGGCGCCCACTTCGTCAACATCCTCGGCTGCCGCTTCGGCGACCGCCTGCTGGCGATCGCCCCGGTCGCCGGCTACCTGCCCGAAACGGACGGCTGCGTCGACAGCGTCGCGACCCTCGTCATCCACGGCTTCAAAGATCCGCACGTCCCCCTGTCGGCCGGCGAGGAGGCGCGAGAGTTCTGGCGCGCTCGCAACGGCTGCGGCGAGGACACCGTCCCCACCATCGCCGACGTGCACGCCGCCGCCGAGGCCGTGCCCGAGAGCCACGACTGCGCCGTCTATCAGGGCTGCGACCCCGGCCTCCCGGTCGTATGGTGCGAGCATAGTGAGGGCGGTTATGACGACAGCACCCACGGCTGGCCGCTGTTCGGCGGCCAGCAGATCTGGGATTTTGTTAACAGCCTGTGATCAGCCCATGTTCCTCGGCCCATGCTCGCCATCGACACCCGGGCCCGATCAAGACAAGCTCCAACTTGCCGCTCCGCTCGTTGTCGAGGAGGACCACGATGACCCCCAGATCCAGCTCCCTCATGATCGTCGTCGCGCTCGTCGGATGCCAGACGCAGCCCGCCGCCCAGGTCCCACCGAGCACGCTGCCCGCACCGGCGCCGGTCAAGACCGATGCAGCCGTTGCGACAGCGCCGGCGCCGACACCAGCGCCAGTGCCCGCGATGCCAGCCCCGCCGGCCTCGGCAACCTCAGCCCCCGTGATTGCGCCGCTCGCCGGTGAGGGCGAGCGCGCCTTCGTCGCCGATGACATCGGTCTCGTCGAGGTCGCGCTCACGGGGGGCTCCCAGGTCATCGCCCCCGACAGCGTCTCGTGGTGCGGCGTCGACGCGCGCGCCCAGGTGGTGTGGTTCGTCACCCAGCGCGGGCTGCACGCCTTCGACCTCGTGGACCGGCGCACCCATGCGATCATCGCGGCCGAGCTCCCGGAGATCGCGGTCATCATCGACTGGGGCGCCGAGAAGCTCGGCGGCGAGGACCCGCTCGCGTTCGACGTCGGCGCCGCGATCGGCATGACCAGCGCGCCCGCGATCAAAACCGTGATGGGCTGCGAGGGCGATCGCGAGGTGTACTGCTTCGAGGAGGACGGCACGACCCCGACGGCGGAGGTCAAGAAGAGTCAGCAGCGAGCCGCGGCGCTCAAGCTCGTCGATCCCGTTTATGTCGCGGCGATCGCCGGACGCGGCGCGACAGGCTCGCTGTGGGCGCCCCCACCCGTGCCACCGACGATGCCGACGCGCAAGCCGGTGGTCCCACGCAAGCAGTGCAGCGAGGAGCCGGGCGAATGCGGGTCCTTGACCGCGATCCCATCGAGCCCGCTCTGGCTCGTGGAGACCGGGAACAGCCGCGGCGACTACTATCACCAGAGTCGCGAGCTCTGGGATCCACGCACCGGCGAGTTCGTCCGAATTGCCGACGGCAAGATCGTTCGTTCCAAGGTCTCCTCCGACATCGAATCGACCGGCGATTACGCCGGCCTTCGCGTCTCGAACGGCACGCTCAGCCACATCGGCGCGGTGTTCGACGATACGAAGATCATCTATGCGCCGAAGGCCGTGGACGGCACGCCGACCTCGTGTGGCTTCACCGCCGGCGGCTGGCGCGTCAAGGGCCCGACCGGCTGATCCCAATGCTCACCCCCTCGCTCGCGGCCGCGTCCCTGTGCCTCGGATTGGGGCTGGCGCCGGGCGAGCGGGTCGACCTCCGCTGGACGGGGCCGCCCGACTGCCCCGCGTCGGTGTTCCACGCCGCGCTCGCGCCTTACCTCGGGCCGACGGACCCTGCCGCGCCCCTGTTT
>NZ_JACCSO010000356.1 GCF_013812955.1 Nannocystis sp.
AGGAGGACGAGGGTCCCGCCACCGTCCAGCTGCCGCCCAACGCCGCCGCGGTCATCATCCAGCCGCTGCTCGCCGGCCAGACCATGCCCGGCGCCCCGGTGGCGCACATGTCCCCGCATCAGTCGTCGGCGTCCCTGCCGGCCGGCCATCGTGTGGCCCAGCAGACGATGCCGGGCTCCGAGCTCGGCGTCGAGGACACCGAGACCAGCAAGCGCAAGCCCAACATCATGCTGTTCGCCGGCATCGGCGCGGGCGTGCTGCTGATCGCCATCCTCGCCTTCGTGTTCACCCGCGGCAACGGCGAGACCCCGACCGAGACCGTGGTCGCCTCCGCCGATACCGCAGCGGACGCGACGGCCGCGACGGCCGTCGGCGGCCTGCAGATCGAGATCAAGCCCGGCGACGCCAAGGTCATGATCGACGGCAACGAGATCGTCGGCAGCGGCTCGCCCCGGCTCGCCAGCAACCTGTCCCTCGGGACACACAAGCTGGTCGTCAGCGCCGGCGACGCGTACTTGCCCTTCGAGCAGGATGTCAACATCGCCGCGGGCCAGCCGATCAGCGTGCCGGTCAAACTTCGTGTGCGCGACGTGACCATCACCGCGATCACCGAGCCGGCCGAGGCCACGCTCAAGCTGGTCGAGGACGCCAACGCCCCGACCGTGGTCGGCAAGGGCGGCGAGAGCTTCAAGCTCACGCGCAAGTCCGGCGCGCAGTACAAGCTGATCGCCGAGCTCGCGGGCCACGACCCGACCGAGATCCCGCTCGCCTTCTCCGGCGAATCCAACGACAGCTTCAAGCTCGTGCTCATCAAGAGCAAGGGCGCCATCACGCCGACGCCGACGCCGACGCCGACGCCGACGTCGCCCGAGGTCAAGGAGCCGAAGCCGACGCCGCCCGAGGTCAAGGAGCCGAAGCCGACGCCGACGCCCAAGGAGCCGAAGCCGACGCCCAAGGCCAAGCCGAAGAACGCCGAGCTCAAGATCGGCTCCGGCCCGGGCCTGCCGCCCGCCACCGTGTGGGTCGACGGCCAGAAGCAGGCCAAGACCACCCCGGTCAGCGTGATGGTCAGCGCCGGCGCGCACACCGTGAAGTGGAAGTATCCCGACGGCAAGACCTTCACCAAGAAGGTCACCGCCGCGGAGAATTCCGCCCAGGTCATCAAGGGCGCGGACTGAGCCGGGCGCTCGTCGCTCGGTTCGCTGCTCGTTCGCCGCTCGGTTCGCCGCTCGTTCGCCGCTCAGCCCCTCGTTCAGCCCAGGCCTTCCCCTGGCGCCGTCCGTAGGCTCACCCGGCCGTATCATCGCTTCGTGTCCGGCGCCTTGAACTATGGGCCAGGACAGGGTAATCCGCCGCCATGGCGGACACGCTGGCGAGGGCAGAGATCATCGAGGGCACGCTGGACGCGACCGGGCTCAGCTTCGCGATCGTGGTCAGCCGCTTCAACAACTTCATCACCGACCGGCTGCTGGAGGGCGCGCTCGACACGCTGGTGCGCTCGGGTGCGCGCGCCGAGCAGATCACGATCGTCCGGGTCCCCGGCGCCTTCGAGATCCCGAGCGCGGTCAGCCAGGTGCTCGGCTCGCGCAACGTCGACGCCGTGATCACGCTCGGCTGCCTGATCAAGGGCGACACGATCCACTTCGACCTGATCGCCCAGGAGGTCACGCGCTCGATCGGCCAGCTCGCCCTCGCCTTCGAGGTCCCGATCAGCTTCGGCGTGCTGACCACCGATACCCTCGAGCAAGCGATCCACCGCGCCGGCGCCAAGGCCGGCAACAAGGGCGGCGAGGCGGCACTGGCGGCGATCGAGCAGGTGCGGCTGTTCCGTGCCCTCGCCGCCGACGCCCGCGCGGCCGATGAGGCAGACGATGCCGGAAAGTGACGACGACAAGACCGGCGACAAGGCCGGCGACCGATCCGGCGAGGGCCGCAGCCGCGGCAAGACCGACCGCTCCGGCCGAGCCCACGGCCGTGAAGTGGCCCTGCTCGCGCTGTGTCACCTCGAGTCCTACCGCGAGGACGAACGCGCCAACGCCCTGGAGATCTTCTGGACCCACGCCCCCTCCGAGGCCGGAGACGACGGCGCCGAGCTGCGCCGCTGGTTCGCCGACCCCGAAGCCCTGACCTTCGCCCGCCGCCTGCTCGACCCCGTGCTCACCCGCTCCGCCGAGGTCGACGCCGCGATCGAGGCGACCTCGCGCTCGTGGCGACTCGCGCGGATGGACCGCGTCGACCGCAACATCTTGCGCCTCGTCGTCGCCGAGCTCGGTGACCTGTCCGAAACGCCACGTGCCGTCATCGTCGCCGAGGCCGTCCGCCTGGCCTCGCGCTACGGCAGCGAGCGCAGCGCCCCGTTCGTCAACGGCGTCGCCGAGGCCCTCGGCAAGCGCCTGCGTCCGACCAGCAAATAGACCCGGCAAGTGAGCCCGGCTCGCGCGGGCGTTCCCGCTCCGGCGCGGTGTTCACGCCGTATTCAAAGACTGCGTGCGCGGGCACCTGGCTGCGCCCACGGGCAGCCCGGCACCTGACGTATACTGCCTGGCGATGCCGATCCGGGTACTGCTGGTCGAGGACTCCGCCGCGATGCGATCCTTCGTCGGCTCGGTCCTCGAGGCCGCCGGCAACTACATCGTCGACGAGGTCAAGGACGGCTTCGACGCCCTGCGTCTGGTCGCCCGCGCCGACCACCAGCTCGTGATCACCGACATCAACATGCCGGACATCAACGGCCTCGAGCTCATCCACGCGATCCGCAAACAAGCGCGACACAGCCGCACGCCGCTGGTGGTCATCACCACCAACGACCGCGACCGCGACGTCGAGCGCGCCCTCAAGCTCGGCGCCTCCGCGGTGCTGACCAAGCCCTTCACCGGCGAGGACCTGCTGGAGACCGTCGCCCGCGCCTGCGCGACCGAGCGTGACCGCGACGTACCGCCCGCCACGCGAGCCGACGCGGGTGGCACCGGCGGCGAGGGCGGCGAGGAAGGATCCGGTTGACCTCGATCGATCAGAACGCCTCCGAGTTCATCGCCGAGGCCCAGGAGGTCATCGAGACCTTCTCGCGCACGCTGCTCGAGCTCGAGGCCCAGACCCGCGCCGGCGGGGCCGACCCCGACCTCGTCAATTCCGCCTTCCGCTCGATCCACAGCCTCAAGGGCCTCGCCGGCCTGTTCGGCGCCACGGCGATAGGCGGCCTCAGCCACTACCTCGAGAGCACCCTCGACAGCCTGCGGCTCGGCAAGCTGTCGCTCTCGCGGCAGGTCCTCGACGTGCTCTTCGAGGCGATCGAGGTGTTCAGTCGGCTGCTGACCCCGCGCGACGAGGAGGGCGAGGCCGACCCCGACATCCAGCCGATCCTCGGCCGCCTGCGCGCCCTCACCGAGCAGCAGGCCGAGGAGCTGCCGCTCGACAACCTCGACTGGGTCGGCGAGTCGATCCTCAGCGTGCTCACCGAATACGAGGAGCACCGACTGCGCGAGAACATCCGCTCCAATCGCGGCCTGTTTCGCGTGCACGCCAAGTTCGACATCCTGGCGATCGACGTCGGCATCGAGGCGCTCAAGGACAAGATGAAGGTCTACGGGGAGGTCATCACCTACCTCCCCAGCGCCGACGGATCCTCCGACGACTCGATCGAGCTCGACATCCTGCTCGGCTCCAAGAGCAGCCTCGCCGAGCTCTGCACGGCCCTCGCGGTCGGCGATGTCACCGTGCACCGGGTCGCGCCGCCCGAGCCGAGCAACATC
>NZ_JACCSO010000366.1 GCF_013812955.1 Nannocystis sp.
CAGGGCGAGCGCGCGGCGCAGTTCGGTGACGGCGGCCCGCGGATCGGCGCGCAGCAGGCCGGCGCGATAGACCAGCAGCGCGCGCGTGCGATGGCCGCGGGCGACGCCGAAGTGCTGCTGAAGGTAGCGCAGGTGCTGTTGGGGCTGGCCGGTGGCGCTGGCCAGGCGGGCGCCGAGCTGCAGGGTCGAGAGGTGCTCGGGCGAGGTCTCGAGGATCGGGTCGACCTCGGCGAGCGCGCCGCGGGGGTCGTCGAGGGAGAGCTGAAGGAGCGCGATCTCGAGGCGCAGGCTCAGGCGCTGGTCGGCGTCGGGGGCCTGATCGAGGCGTCGGCGCAGCAGTGAGACCAGGCCGCGGGTGTCGCCGCGATCGCGGAGGATCCGCTCGAGCAGGGCCATGCTCGGCTGGTGATCTTCGACGGTCTCGAGCGCCTGGCGCAGGCTCTCCTCGGCGTGGGCGTTGTCGCCGAGCTCGAGCGCGAGTTCGGCGGACCGGTAGAGCAGCTTGGACTGGCGCCGCGGGCTGATCGTCAGCTTGATCTCCTGCTCGGTGACCTGAAGGAGCTCGCGGGCGCGGTTGGCCTTGGCGAGCAGACGGGCGAGCAGCTGGATCGAGGGGGTGTGCTCGGGGAAGTCCTTGAGCAGGCTGACGAGGGCCTTGATCGCCGCGCCGCCGTCGCCTTGTTGCGCGTGCAGGCGGGCGAGGATCGCCAGCAGGAACACGCGGCGCTGGCCGTCGGCGCCGCGCGACAGCTCGCCCTGGTAGAGCTCGCGCAGGCCGTCGATGCGGCCGAGCTGATGCTGCACGCGCTCGAGGCGATCGAGCGCGGGGCGAAAGCTGGGGCAGGTGGCGACCGCTTCTTCGTAGATCTGGCGGGCGCCCTCGAGCTCGCCGAGCTTCTCCTCGAGCACCTGACCGGCGCGCAGCTGGGCCTGGGCCTTCTCCTCGGGGCTGAGGCCGGCCTCGTCGGCGGTCGCGACCTGCAGCTTGAGCAGCTCCAGCAGCTGCGCCCAGGCGTCGTTGTTGATCAGGTAACGGCCGGCGTCCTCGAGCGCGGGGATGTGCCCGGGGAACAGCTTGAGGGCCTTGCGCATCGCCGCGAGGCCCTCGGTGACGCGGTCGAGGCGGATCATCGCCAGCTTGCCGAGGCGATAGAACAGCTCGGCCTGGATGCCCGGGTCCTCGTTGCCGATCGCCTTGAGCTGACCCGCGCAGGCCTCGACGGCGACGTCGTAGCGGGCCGTGGCCATGCTCAGGTCCTCGAGGTTGCGCCACAGGCTGACGTTGCCGGGCTGGGTCTTGGCCGCGGCGTGCAGCAGGCTGACCGCGGCCCCGCGCTCGCGGATCTCGCGGAGCGTCAGGCTGGCGCGGGTCAGGGGCATGGCGCGCAGCTCGGGCGGGCGGGCGTCGGCCTCGAACTCGAGCGCGCGCAGCATCAACTCCGGGTTGCCGGCGGCCTCGGCGAGGCGAAACAGGTCCTGCAGCAGGCTGAGGTTGCCCTTCTGCTCCTCGACGGCGCACAGCATCAGCTCGCAGGCGAGGTTCAGGTCGCCGCCCTGCCGGGCCTCGAGCAGGGCGAGGTCGCGGGCGACGGCCGCGACGGCGCTGGCGTCGTGCAAGACCTCGAGCTGGGCCTCGAGGTTGGCGATCAGCGAGAAGACGTTGCCCTGACTGAGCGCGACGGCCTCGACCGAGCGCAGCACGGCGAGGTCGCGCGGGGTGGCCTTGAGGGCGGCCTGATAACATTGCAGCGCGGCGCTGCGATCACCGAAGTGGGCCTCGACCAATTGGCCGCGCTCGCGGTAGAGGGCCGCGGCCTCGCGCGGATGGCGAGTCGCCCGGATCTCCTGGTCCAGGTAGCGCACGGAATTGCGGATGTCGCCGCGACGAAGGAAGATGCGATAGAGCAGGCGCATCGCCGGCCGCAGGTCCGGCACCAGTTCGATCGCGTGGGTCAGCAGCCGCTGGGCCTCGCCGTCCTCACCGCGGGCGACACACCAGCGAGCGCAGGTCACGGCGACCACGGCCCGCAGCTGTGGTTCGGTCACCGGCGTCCGGGACAGCACCTGCAGCATCTCCAGCAGGGGCATTTCTTCGGCCGCCGACATCCGTGTCGCGCAGTCTACACCGGCCCGCGAGGGCTCGAAACTCTAGGAAAAGGCGTGCAAATAGTCCTCGACCGTGTAGGTATAAGGATCATACCCCGCGTCGGCGTGACGGGTGGCCAGGAGCTGAAGGATGAGCTCAAGGGTCTCGTAGCGGGTGGTCAGGCTGTAAAACTCGTCGACGGGCACGGGGGCGAGTTCGGCGAGCCGGGCCCCGATCCAGGTGGCGTCGTCGCTGCCGTCGTCGTGCGGGAGCAGAGGAAGCGGGAGCGGTTCGGCGCCGGCCTCGAGCACCTCCGGGGGATCGGGCGGGGGCTCGTCGGGATCGACGGCGCGGCGCGGGTTCGGCGGTGGGCGAGGCTCGGTCTGCAGGTGGATCGCGGGGTCGGGCGTCAGGCCGGCGGGCACGCGCGGATCGTCGGGGCCGGGCTCCGCGGCCAGGATCGCGGCGAAGGCGAGGTCGAAGGGGGAGAAGTAGGCGAAGGCCGGCGTCATCAGCAGGCGAAGATTCCGCGGATCGCGGCCATCCCCGATCCACAGGCCGCCGAGGTGGCGACATACGAGCTCCCCGAAGTACGCGCCCGCGCCCGCGGCGAGCAGCGCGAGGATCGGCGCGCGGGTCTCCTTGCGGGCCTGGGCGAGGTAGTGATCGACCACGGCGAGCGAGGTCACCGAACCATCGAGCTTGAAGTTCAAGGAGCGCTCGACGGCGTCACGAAAGTTGTGCTCGAGATCGCGCACCAGTCGGGCCACGGCCGCCGCCCGGGCCTCGTCACCCTCGCGCGCGACACCGGCGGATGGGGCGGATGACGCGGACGGGGCGGACGGGGCGGATGCAGCGGATGACGCGGCTGACGCGGCTGACGCGGGTGACGCGGGTGAGGCGGGTGCGTCGGGCGGGGGTGGAGGCGGCGTCGGCATGGGGCCGGAGCTTTACACCGCAAAAGCGAGAGCGCTATGGTCTCGCGCGTGGAAACCAGCGTCGACGAGTGGAGCTGGGGCGCCCAGGTCGCCTACGCCTGCGCCTGCGGCGCGTACGGGTCCGTGACCCGCTGGCGCTGGGTCGACGCCGAGGCCCGCCCGGAGCTGGCGAAGCGGCTGCGCGAGGCCGGACCGCTCGAGGGCAGCTGCCGGAGCTGCCAGCGGCCGGCCGAGGGCGGAGGCGCCTGGCTCGAGCTGTCACCCGCGCAGGAGCAGGCGACGCTGGTGCTCGGGGTCCATCAGCGCGGCGAGCTGCTGGAGGTGTTGCAGGCGCATCTCGAGCAG
>NZ_JACCSO010000368.1 GCF_013812955.1 Nannocystis sp.
GTCTCGGATGGGCCGCGCTCGCGCTGGGCCTGTGCACGCTGTCAGCGGCCTGCGACGGGGACCCGGGCTTCGCGCCCGCTCCGGATCACGAGCTGCTGACGCAGGTCCAGACCGAGAAGTACCGCGAGTGGACCCGGGCGCCCGGCCGCGACATGCGCCAGGCGACCAGGGCCCCGCACGGCCACATGCTGGAGATCTTCATCAATGCGCCGCTGGCGGAGGCGCAGGCCAACGCGGACGGCCTCGGGCGCACGTCCTGGCCGGAGGGGTCGATCGCGGTGCTCGAGGGCTACGCCGACGAGCTGACCGCGGAGCTCAGCCAGGTGGCGATCATGCAGAAGAAGCACGGGGTCTGGTACTGGGAGCAGTATCAGGGCGATGACTTCGAGCGCCCGCGGTTCTCCGGGCGCCCCGATGTCTGCCTCGGTTGTCACAATACCGGGCAAGATTTTACGCGCAGCTTCGGGTTGCCGAAGAAGACCGCCGAGTAGCGCACACAAGTCGGCCCGACGGGCGGGTGCCAGTCGGGCTGATCGGTCGCGTCAGCGGCGACGGCGGTGGCGTTTGTGCCGGTCGTCGCAGCGACGGTGACGTCGACGGTGACCGCGGTGGTCCCGGCGTCGCTGGTCGTCGGGGCGCCGCCTCGGCCGGCTCCCGCGAGCCGGAGCATCGGTGCGCCGGAGCGGACCCGCCGCGGTCGTTTGTCGACGAGCGGCGGGCCGGCGGCGGTCAGCGGCGGGAGATACGGTCATCGTTGCGCTCGCTGCGGTCGCGTCCGAGCCACATCGAGAAGCCGACGACGAGGGCGACGTTCGGCATCCGGGAGGTGCGCTCGAAGTCGGTCTTCTGGTCCATGTTGTTGCCGGTCATCTTGGTGCGACCGAAGGCCAGCGCGTAGTCGAAGGCCAGGGCGGCGTCGAAGGACACGCGCTCGGTGAGGAAGGCGTGCAGACCGGCGCTGGCGCCGAAGATCGGCCCGATGGTGCTGACGCGCTGCGTGACATCACCCATGACTTTGGCGAAGCTCGAGCCGCCGAGGCCGACCCGCGCGCCGAGGTAGGGGCGGACCTTCATGCCGGGGCGGAACACGAACTCGACGTAGGGCGTGAAGTTGTAGGCGACGGCCCGGTTGGCGGCCTTCTCCTGGTCGGGCTGGGTGAACTGCTGCCAGCCGACGCCGAGGCGGGCGCCGAGGACCACGCGCTCGCGGATGCCGTAGCCCCAGCCGAAGGTCACGTTGCCGGCGGGGCCAGCGCCCGGGACGCCGAACACCGGCGCACCGCCGAGGATGTTCAGCGAATCGGTGGAGCTCCTGGGCTGCTCCCCGGCGTTGTTCATGTCGTCCTTCTCCCACGGCGTCCAGCGGCGCCACGAGAAGGCGTCGCTCTCGATGTGGATACGATGACGCCCCTCGATCCTTCCGATGTCGGCTTCTTCGCGCACGACCTCGACGGGGACCACGGCGACCTCGGTGCGCGTCACGGTCGTGACTGCGCCGGGGTCGATGACGGTCGGATCGGTCGGCGTGGTATCGACGATCGGGGTGGTGTCGACGACATCGTCGGCTTCCGGCTGGGCGCGGGTGTCGGCGGCCTGGGCCGCGAACGGCATCGCAAGGGCGAGCAAAAAGGGGACAGCTGGCGTGGTCAGGTGCATGGTGACTCTGGCGCCCGCCGACGGTCCATGGCAGGCCAGGCCGCAGAGGGCCTGGTCGTCACGGCCGCCGCAGGTCGGCGGAAAGGAGGATGGTGAGGCGCAGATGGCAAGACCCCTGGCGGGGCTGCTCGGGTCTGGTCGCTGGCAATGTGATGGACCCCCCCCACCGGCGCAAGCCGAAATCTGCGGACACGCGGACCCAACAATGGGCGCACCCGAGCCAGACCTCGCTGGCCTGCGGCCGGGCGGTCGAAACGTCAGCAATGCGCGGCCCTGGCGTAGCACCCGCCACGCTCACGCGCAGGCCGGCGGCGGCAATGTCAGGATAGCCGCGTACAGGTCGCTATGTGGGTATCAGGGCTTGAGCACGCGGGCGAGATATTGCCCGGTCGCGCTGGCCTGCACACGAGCGACGTGGTGCGGCGTGCCGGTGGCGACCAGCTCGCCGCCACGGGCGCCGCCCTCGGGGCCGATGTCGATCACATGATCCGCGCACTTGATGACGTCGAGGTTGTGCTCGATGACCACCACGGTGTTGCCCTCGTCGACCAGGCGGTCGAGCACCTTGAGCAGCTGCTTGATGTCGCCGAAGTGCAGGCCGGTGGTCGGCTCGTCGAGGATGAAGAGGGTCTTGCCGGTCGACTTCTTGGCCAGCTCGCGCGCGAGCTTGATGCGCTGGGCCTCGCCGCCGGACAGGGTCAGCGCGCTCTGGCCGAGGGTGACGTAGCCGAGGCCGACGTCGCGCAGGGTCTCGAGCTTCTGGCGCAGCGCGGGGTAGTTGGCGAAGAAGTCGCAGGCGTCGCTGACGGACATGTCGAGCACGTCGGCGATGCTCTTGCCGCGATAGGTGACGGCGAGGGTCTCGCGGTTGTAGCGGCGGCCGTTGCAGGCGCGGCAGGTGACGAAGACATCGGCGAGGAAGTGCATCTCGATGCGGCGCACGCCGTCGCCCTGACAGGACTCGCAGCGTCCGCCCTTGACGTTGAAGGAGAAGCGGGCGGGGGTGTAGCCGCGGACCTTGGCCTCGGAGAGGTTGGCGAACAGGTTGCGCAGCTCGGCGAACAGGCCGGTATAGGTGGCGGGGTTGGAGCGCGGCGAGCGGCCGATCGGCGACTGGTCGACGTGGATGACCTTGTCGAGGTGCTCGAGGCCGGAGATGCCCTGGTGGGCGAGGCCGAACGAGTTGCCGCCATTTAGCCGCCTTACGGCCTCTGGCAGCAGGGTGTCGATGATCAGCGACGACTTGCCGGAGCCGCTGACGCCGGTGACGCAGGTCAGCGTGCCGAGCGGGATCCTCACGGTGATGTCCTTGAGGTTGTGGCCGGTCGCGCGGTTGATCGCCAGCGAGGCGCCGATCGGGTGGCGGTACTTCTCCGGCAGCGGAATGCTCATGCGCCCGGTCAGGTACGCCGCGGTCAAGGAGCGGCGGTTGCCGAGCACCTCCGCCAGCG
The DNA here is from genome assembly GCF_013812955.1 of Nannocystis sp. Taxonomy (GTDB): domain Bacteria; phylum Myxococcota_A; class Polyangia; order Nannocystales; family Nannocystaceae; genus Nannocystis. The sequence goes on from NZ_JACCSO010000368.1 coordinate 3,108, forward strand.
TGCCCGCGGCGACCACCCGTCCGCCCTGCACGCCGGCGCCCGGGCCCATGTCGACGACGAAGTCGGCGGCGCGGATCGTGTCCTCGTCGTGCTCGACCACCAGCACCGAGTTGCCGAGGTCGCGCAGGCGCACGAGCGCCGCGATCAGGCGGTCGTTGTCGCGCTGGTGGAGGCCGATGCTCGGCTCGTCGAGGATGTACGTGACGCCGACCAGCGCCGCGCCGACCTGCGTGGCCAGGCGGATGCGCTGGGCCTCGCCGCCGGACAGGGTCATGGTCGTGCGGTCGAGGGTGAGGTAACCGAGGCCGACCTCGATCATGAAGCGCAGGCGCTGCCGGGCCTGCCCGAGGATCGCCTCGGCGACCTCGTTGTTCTCGGCGCCGAGCTCCAGGCGCTCGAGGAAGGGCAGCAATTGCTCGATCGGCCAGGCCGAGATCTCGCTGATGTTGTGCCCGCCGATCTTGACCATGCGGGCCTCCTGGCGCAGGCGCTGGCCCTCGCACGCGGAGCACACGACCTCGCTCATCAGGGCCTCGACCTCCTCGAGCAGGCTGCCCTCGTCGTCCTGCTCCTCCGAGACCTTGTCCTCGGCCTCACGCAGGCGCCGCTCGAGCCCGGGGATCACGCCCTCGAAGGGGGTCGGCTTCTTGCCGAGGCCGGGGATGGCCTCGTCGCCGCTGCCCTGCAGCAGCACGACCCTGACCTCGTCGGGGAGCTTGTTCCACGGGGTGAAGAGGTCGATCTTAAAATGATCGGCGAGGGCCTGCAGGGCCTGGGTGTTGGCCCGGCCGCCGCGTCGGGTCCACACATGCAGCGCGCCCTCCTTGAGCGAGAGGTGCTCGTTGGGGACGATCCTGCGCGCGTCGAAGATCCTTCGCGAGCCGAGGCCGTCGCAGGCCGGACACGCGCCGTCGGGGCTGTTGAAGGAGAACAGGCTCGGCGTGATCTCCGGATAGGCGAGGCCGTGGTCGAGGTCGGCGTACTGCTCGCTGAACAGCAGCTCCGGACCCTCGAGCGGCAAGATCTTGACGAGGCCGCCGGTCAGGCGCAGCGCGACCTCGAAGGAGTCGGCGAGGCGGCCGCGGATCCCGTCCTTGAGCACGAGGCGGTCGACGTAGACCTCGATCGTGTGCCGCTTGCCAGGATCGAGCACGATCGGGTCACCGAGGTCCTTGACCTCCTCGTCGATGGCGACCCGGCCGAAGCCCTGACGCCGCAGGTCGGCCAGCAGCTCCTGATGATCACCAGGCTGCCCGCGCACGACCGGGGCGATCACGCTGAAGCGGCTGCCCGGCGCCAGCGCGAGCACGCCCGCGAGCATGTCCTCGACGGTGTGCCGGCGCATCGGCTTGCCGGTCTTGTAGCTGAAGACCTCGCCGACGCGGGCGTAGAGGAGGCGCAGAAAGTCGTGGACCTCCGTCGAGGTGCCGACGGTCGAGCGCGGGTTGCGACCGCCCGGGCTCTGCTCGATCGCGATCGCGGGGCTCAGGCCCTCGATCAGGTCGGCGTCGGGCTTCGGGAACTGGGCCAGGAACTGGCGCGCCGAGGCGCTCAAGCTCTCGACGTAGCGCCGCTGTCCCTCGGCGAAGATCGTGTGGAAGGCGAGGCTGCTCTTGCCCGAGCCGGACGGGCCGGTGATGACGATCAGCTTGCCGCGTGGCAGGTCGAGATCGATGCTCTGAAGGT
>NZ_JACCSO010000391.1 GCF_013812955.1 Nannocystis sp.
GCTCCGTACTCACCCGCGCGCCCAAATTCCCACTTCAAAACGCTTAAGCGCCTGGCACCAGTTGGTCTGGGTGCGGAAGCGCTGGGCCACCGACGGATCGCTGAGGCCGCCGATCTCGTGGCGGAAACCGCCGAGGTAGTAGCTGCCGGCGAGGATGTCGAAGTCGTAGCTGCCCTCAACCTCGACATCGATCGAGAACCCGCGGTCCGAGGAGCCATGGCGGCCGACGACGTCCACGACCACGACACGTTGCCCCTCATCATCGAGCATCTCTGCTTCATTGACGTCGGAATCAAGGATCACCCGCCCCTTCTGCATGCGTGCGCCGCTGTATTGCTTCTCCGGCTGAAGAATATGTCGAGAGATGTCTTGCATGGTTCTGGGATCCTCTGGTTCTACGCGCCATTCACCCGGAGAGGTTCACTTGAACTTCTTCTTATCAAGCTGTGCGCGTTCCTCGAGCGCCTTTTCGATGACCTTGTCGAGGGTGTCGAACTTGGTGGCCAGCTCTTTGCGTTTGGCGATCTCGACCTCGACCTTGGCGATCTGCTCGTTCGGGGCTTTTCCCTGCTTCAGCTCGTCGACCTGGATCTGCAGCGAGGCGATTCGACCACGCTGGACCTGCGCCCCACGGGCCAGGAGCTTGCAGCTCAGCGCGTCGGCAGCGCCGAGGGATTTGTAGAATAGTTCGGCTTGTTTCTTCGGGTCCATGGCTCAGGTCTCCTTGAGGTCGCGGTCGGAACGGGCTCATCCGGGCTCGAGGAGGCCCGGAAGAACGCCCCCACCAGGGCAGTTGGTGTAGGTCTGGTTGTTGTTGGGGTCGACGGGGTTGTTCGTGGTGACCGGCGAGCTTGGGCTCACGTCGACATGGATGCACCGCGTCGCTTGATTCAGTGCGGTGATGTTCATCATCGCCAGCGTCGTCAAGGACGTGTCCGTCTGGAAGGTGCCCGGCGGATCCTCGATGGCTGGATCTTCCCAGCGATTGTTCGCCGTCCGCGTCGACCATGCCGTCACCGTGGTGTCGAAGACCATGGAGCCGCCAGCATCCGTGAATTTGACGAAGAACTGATTGTCCTGGACGGCGATGTCACCGTACGACTGCAACCGCGTGGCGCAGAAGATACCCGTAGACTCGCCCTCGACGGGGTTGAAGCGCACCTGATTGTCGGTGAAGAGAATGCGGCCGTCGACCAGCCGATCGTCGACGAGGCCCAGGGGCACAGGGTCGTAGAGCAGCGGCGGCGCGGGGAAGAACCCGAGATCCGAGGGGATCCAGCCCATGGTGACCAGCTCCGGTGACTGGCCGATGTTCTGGATATCGACGCACTGCCCGGTGGTGTCGCTCGTCGCATCCACGCCTGGGCCCTCGCTGACCAGCACGTTCCCCTCGATGAACATCGGTCCGAGGCCGTAGACTTGAAGCGCCCGACCGGCGGGCTGATTCACGACGTTGCCGCGAACGCGGGCGGCTGGCAGGAAGGTATCAGGCTCCAGGTCGACCGAACCCGTGACGAGCGTGGTCACGCGGCGACCGACCAGTTGCAGCGCAATGCCAGCGCGCAGCCCGAGGGCCGCATCGCCCGCGGTTCGCGGGCCATTGGCCCGGATCTCGTTATTCTCGATGACGACGTTTTCGCCATGGAGCACGTAGATCCCGCAGACGGGGCGTAGATGGCTCGCGCCGTGTCCGTGGATCAGGTTGTCGTGGATCCGGAGACCATCGGCATCGGCCAGGATGATGCCTCCCACGGCGGCGAGCGTCTCGAAGCCGTCAGGGGGACCCTCTTCGGCCGGTCGTTGGTAATTGTTCTCGAGGATGTTGTCCGCGATCACAAAGTCGTGAGTGAGCAGCGCCTCATACGGGCCTGTGGGATCCGCGGGAACCGGCCAGAAGCCCAGCACCGAGATGCTCGAGCTCCCCATGAACCTGATCCGATTGCTCCGGAGCTGGACATCCACGAGACGCCCTGGAGTGCTGACCGCGGCCGGCTCACCGCCGCCGGGCGGCGCCCGCGTCGCCAGCAAGGACGCGTCGGATCCCGGATCGGTCATGCCCTCGGTCAGGACGAAGCGTCCGATCGGGTCGAAGGCAAAGCGGTAATCAAAGGCCTCCACGGAGGCGACGGCGGCCATGCCCAGGGTGATGCCGTAGCCGATTCCGTAGTGAATCTCGCAGCTCTCGATCACGATGTCTCGGCAGATCCCTCCGAGTTGGATGCCTCCCCATGCCTTGCTGTAGCTTCCCGTGGCCGGCGTGTGGATCTGGCAATCCCGGATGCTCGCCTGGTCGCAAGACACGACAGAGACATTGGGTGCTCCGCTGAGGTCGCCGATCATCGTGAGCTTGCAGCGCTGAACACGCAGTTGTGCCACGCCGTAGGCCGCGATTGTCGAGAGTGGGAATGGCGCGGAGCCAGTCGGGATCCACAGATCGGCGAACGCGGGGTCTTCCGCGCCATCGCGCTGGGTGGTCACATCGAGGCCGACGAGGCGGATCTCGCTAGAAGGCGTGCCGGATCCAGGATCCGCGTATACCATCACCCCGAATTGCCCGGTCGCCTCGATCTTGAGGTCTTTCATGGTGATGTTTGTGCAGGCCGAGATCGTCACGAGCCCCTGGGACGTCGCATTCGCAGCCGGGGTACGAATGACGCTCGCCGCGCCGCATCCTTCGAGCACGATATCGCTGCGGTCCTGGATAATGACTCGCTCCTCGTACACACCCGGCAAGACACAGACCTTGCCCGCCTCGTCAATTGGGATCGCACGGAGGGCCTCGTTGATGCTCGTGTAGTCGCCGAAGGTCTTCACCCCGTCGCCCACCGTGACCGTGCAGCAGCCCTTCTGGCGCGTGAGCGGGCGGAAGGTGCGGCGGCAAGACTCGATCTCGACCTGTGTGCTCGAGGAGTCGACCGACCAGTGCAGCAGCGCCAGCGGGCAGTAGAATCGTCGCGGGCCAAGAGGCGCTTCGCTGCCCTTGAGGGCCCACGGGACGACCTCGGTCGGCGTCGTGGGCCGCGCGGCGATGATCCAGTGATCGCCGGTGATACCTGGCTTGCTGAACTGGACCCTGAGTCCGGTGCCGGTGAGAGCCACCGCGACGTTGGGCTGGAAAGGTACGCCAACCACCGAACCTGACGCCCCATCTCCAGGATTCCAGATCCGAAGATAGAAGAACTCGGGCCGCGGATACCCTGCTTCTACCTCGGGGTACACCATCGCCTCGAGCGCCGCGGCGTCGGATGCCGTAATCTTGATCGTCCCGGTCGCCGGGTCGTACGGAGCATTGGCGCGCGCGTATACACTCCCGCCGATGTTGGGGGCGATCGAGTGGTTTGCGACGTGCTCCCCGTTGGGCAGGCGCGCGCCCCAGGTCAGGATCTCGAACACCTGGCCTGTCGTCGGGAAATGCGCGTGATCCCGTGGGGTCGTCAGGAACTGAAGGACGGTCCCCTGCTTGTCGAGGGAGAGCGTGACCCGGTACAGCGGCGCCGCATTGTCGAAGCTCCACAGGAAGCGATAGGGCGCGATCAGCTGGACCCGGATCGACTGGTTCTCCACACCGGTGTAGCCCGGCGCGATCGCGGGCTTGCAGAGGCCGCCGAGAGCAGCATCCTCCAGGAGCACGGTCAGGCGAGCGCCGGACTTCAGTTCGTGGCGGTCCCAGTCGAAGGTGTGGCCGCCCGCAGTAAGCTCGTGGACGAGCGCGCCGAACGCTTCGTGGCAATCTTCTGGGCCATCCGCCTGGACGTACACACGGTGCATCGTTCGCATCCGGTCGCTCGTGTCGGGCCCGCCGAGCGCCATCTCGTGGAATTCCCGGTCTTCCACGGCGGAGACGCTTTGCTCCCAGCCGATCAGGTAGACCAGATCATGGCGCGGTCCCGATGCCCTCGAGGGAGCCGACGGTTCGTTACCGACACGATTGGGGACCATCCATTCAGACTGATTCCAGTAGGTCTGAAATTGCTCGCTGCTGGATATACCCGAGAGTTCGTGGCGCATCCCGCCGAGGTAGTAACTTCCGGCAAGGATATTGAAGTTGTAGGGGAATCTGGGATACACGATCGCGAAGCCGCGGTCGGCAGAGCCGTGGGCCCCGACGACATCCAGGACGACTTCGCGGTGGTCCTCGTCGTCGAGCATCTCGCCCTCGCTGAAGTCGGAGTCGAGCATGCTCCGGCCCTGCTGCATGCGGACGCCGGTGTAACGGTTCAAGGGGCGAAGGAGGTGCCGTGAGAGGTCGTGGTTGGCCATGATCGTGGATCCCTGCGAGAACGTGGACGGGTGGCTCCGCTCAGGCCAGGAGGCTGCCGAAGCCGGGGTCGGGGCAGGTGGTGTAAGTCTGGTTGTCGTCGACCGGGTTGCTGCCGATCACCGGGGTGTTCGGGCTGATGGTGACGTGGATGCAGCGCGACGCCTGGTTCAACGCCGTGATGTTCATGCGGGCGAGGGTGGACGCGGAAACATCGGTCTGGTAGACGCCGGTCGTGATCACTCCGATCGGGTCCTCCCACCGATTGTTGTTGGTGCGGGTGGACCAGGCGGTGATGGAGGTGTCCGTGTCGATGCTGCCGCCCTCGAGCGGGAACGTGACCAGGAATTGGTTGTTGAGCACGGCGACATCGCCGTAGGACTGCAGGCGGACCGACCAGCTGATACCCACCGCGGCGCTGGCCACGGGCTTGAAGTGGACCTGATTGTCGGTGAACAGGATCCTGCCGTCGACGAGATCGTCGGCCACGGGGAGAGGAGCTTGCGGGAGGGGCGGCGCCGGCAGGTAGCCGAGGTTCGCGGGAATGACCCCCTCCAGGCCGATTTCAGGTGACTGGCCGATGTTCTGGATCTCGATGCAGTGCGCGAGTGTTGGTGATTCGAGGTCCGCGAGACCCTCGCTCACGAGGGAGTTGCCCTGGACGAAGATCGCGCCGAGGCCATAGATCTGGAGCGCGCGGCCTGCAGGCTGATGCACTACGTTGCCGCGCACGCGCGCGGCGGGCATGAGGTTGTCCGGATCGACCTCATAGTCGCCCGAGGTCGCCGAGACGCGGCGCCCGACGAACTGCAGGGCGATGCCGGCACGGTTCCCGGACAGACCGGTACCCTCGACGCGGGGCCCGTTGTCGTCGATGAAGTTGTTGTCCACCGCGATGTCCTCCCCGTGATAGACGAAGATGCCGCAGACCGGGCGACGATGGTCGCGGCCATTGCGTTGGATCCGGTTATCGTGGATGCGGAGGCCATCGGCGATGCCAAGCACGATCCCGCCGTAGGCCACCATGTGGGACATGCTCTCGAGGAGCGGCTGGTCGGCTGGGCGGCGATAGTTATCCTCGATGACGTTGTCGGCCACGACGAGGTCGGTGGCTTCCACCATCCAGGCGTGGTCGTAGGGGTCGACCGCGGTGTCCGGCCCGAAACCAATGACCGCGATCCCCGACCCCCCCATGGAATGGATGCGATTGCCGATGATCCTGAGCTTCGACGGCGCCGGGCTGAAACGGACTTCGGCTTCAACGTCGCTGCCCGGTGGAAGGGCCGCCAGGGGAAGGTCTCCTGCGACGTTGGGACAGTCCTCGTTGTCGGCGATCACGAGGCGGCCGGTGGTGTCGAAATAGCCGGTATAGTCGAAGCTCGTGATATCTCTGTAGTAGATCGAGCCGAGCGTGATGCCATGGCCAAGGCCGGTGGAGATCTCGTTGCCTTCCAGGGTGATGTCAGAGCCCCCGACGAGCTGTATGCCGCCCCAGGCGCGGCTCGTCATCCAGAAAGAGGTCTGTGTAAGGATCTTGCAGTCGCGGATGAGGCCGTACGAGACCTGATTGAAGACGAGGCCCGCCGCGCTGCTCAGGGTCCCGGCCATGGTGAGCTTGCAGCCGATGATCTTGATCCGCTGCGTGAAGTAGACGGCGACTGCGCTCAGCGGGAAGGCCGAGGAGCCGGTCGACACCCACAGCTCATCGATCGTCGGCGGGTCAAGGGTCGCGTCGCGGTGCGTCGCAATGTTCAAGTTCTCCAGCAAGATCTCACGGCAATAGACGAACGAGGTGCTGGCGAGCCCCCCGAGGATCATGACGCCGAACTGGCCCACAGCGTCGATCTGCATGTTCCGCACCGTGACGCCGGTGCAGCGTGCGATCGTGAGGACGCCAGCGGAGGTCGCGTTGTCCTCCGGGGTGCGCAGCAGGGTTCGAGCGCCGCAGCCCTCGATGATGAGGTTTTCGCGGTCTTCGAGGACCACACGCTCGCGATACTCGCCGGGCAGGATGCAGACCTTCCCGGGCTCGTCGAGGGGGATCGCGCGCACGGCCTCGTTGATGCTGGTGAAGTCGCCGAAGCTCGTGGACCCGTCGCCGACAGTGACCGTGCAGCAGCCGCGCAGGCGGGTCAGCGGGCGGAAGGTGGGGCGACAGGAGTGGACGTCGACCTGGGCCTCACCGTCCTCGATGGTCCAGTGCAGCAGCGCCAGCGGGCTGTAGAAGCGGCGTGGGCCGTGTGGGGCGGCACCCAGTGCGAGGTCCCATGGGACCACGTGCTTCGGGGTCGAGGGGCGCGCGCCGATGATCCAGTGGTCACCGACGATGCCGACGCTGCTGAACTGGACCTTGAGGCCAGTGCCCTGCAGCGCGATCGCCTGGCCCGCGACGAAGTCGAGGCCGAACTGGGCCGCGGGGGCATTGTCGCCCGGGTTCCAGATGCGCGCGAAGAGGTAGCGGTCGCCCTCGGAGATCGATGCGGTGACGAACCACTCAAGCAGTTCTCCGAGAGCGGTGTTGCTCTCGGGCGATACGGTGATTGTGCCCGTGGCCGGATTGTAAGGCGTGAGCACGCGCGCCAGCACACCGCCGCCGAGCTGCGCGGAGATCTCGTGATCGGCGACGTATTCACCGTTCGGGAGCGCGGCGCCCCACGGGAGCAGCTCGACGATCTGGCCGACGATGGGGATATGCGCGTGGTCGCGTGGGGTGGTGAGCAGCGTCAGCGTGGTGAGGTCGTCGTCGACCGCCGCGGTGACGCGATGGAGCGGCGAGGCGTTGTCGAGGCTCCAGAGGAAGCGGTCGGGCCTGACGAGCTGGACGCGGATGGCCTGGTTTTCGGCGCCCGAAAAGCCCTGGAGGACCGGCGGCGTGCATAGATCGTCGGCCGTGGTGATCGGGTCCGCAACGACCGTCATGCGCGCGCCGGACTTGAGCTCGTAGTTGGCGCGGTCGAAGGTATGGGCGCCCGCAACGGTGAGCTCCTCGACGAACAGCGCGAAGGCCCCCTTGCAGGTCGCCGAGCGGGTCTCGCGGGCGTGCACGCGATGCATTCGCCGGATCCGGTAGCCGGTGTCGTGGCCGGCGATGGCTTGCTCGCGCAGCTCGCTGTCTTCCACGACGCTCACGCCCTGCTCCCAGCCGACGAGGTAGACGAAGTCGTGGCGTGGCGCGCTCGGCACGACCGGCAATATCGGGTCCTCGTCGTTGCGGCTGGATTGCAGCCAATTGGTCTGGGCACGGAAGGTCTGCGGGTCGAGCGGGCCCGCGCCGGCGATCTCGTGGCGGTAGCCGCCCAGGTAGTAGGTGCCGGCGCGGATGTCGAAGTCGTAGGTGCCGACGGTGTTGACGTTGGTGATCGTGAAGCCGCTGTCCGGGGAGCCGTGAGGGCCGACGACGTCGACGACGAGTGCACGCTGCTCCTCGTCGTCGATCATGCGAGCCTCGTTGATGTCGCTGTCGAGGACGACGCGGCCCTGCTGCATGCGCAGGCCGGAGTAGTGGTTCCCGGGGTTGAATAGGTGGCGAGAGACGTCGTGGGCGGACATGGCGTGATTCTCCGGTGCGCGTCAGTTCTCGCGGATGAAGGCGGCGAGCCGGCCGATCGGCATGAACTCGTGGATCTTCGTGCGCACGCTGTCGAGCTTGAGCGGGTTCAGGAGCCTGGAATAGGCGCCGATCTCGGAGCCGTTCTCTGCGCCGCGGACGACGGCATCGGGGGCGCTCTCCGAGAGCACGTAGAAGCCCGGGTCGCCGAAGCGGGTGGAGACGAAGTAGTGCGGGAACACGTCCGCGAGGCCTCCAGGGTACGGCGCGGGGATCTGGCTGAGCGGGGCGATGGTGCTGAAGCGGACGCAGCCGTTCTGTTGGTCGGCGACGGTGATCGGCTTCTGGGCGAGGATCTCGGTGGCGGTGATCCGCAGGCCGATGGTCTCTACCGCCAGGGTGCTACGCTCGATGGTCAGCTCGGTCGCCGGGAGGTCGAGCTTGATCGTCGGCGAGGTCGACGCGACGGTGCTGTCGCGGATGTGGAGCGCCGCGACGGCGCCGCCGGCCAGCGAGATGCCGGCGATGATCGATCGGTCGATGAGCAGCTCGTCGATCGTCCCCTGAATCACGAGCTCGGCCGGGTCGAGGGCGCTGGCGTCGGCCCGGGTGCCGCCGGGGTCGAGGGTGCAGGAGCGGATCGTGACCCGCCGATAATTGCCGGCGAGCACGAGCTTGCCTCCGCCGTACCACAGGCCCTCGATGGTGAGCTCAGGTGTGAGGCCGGCGGAGGTGAAGACCCAGTCGGTGCCCTCATCGTCGTCACAGCGCAGGTAGGGGCGCTGCTGCAGCTCTCGCTCGCTGGCCCGCACCTCGCGTCCGGCTCCCAGCCCGCAGCGCCGCCGCCGATGACCGTGTCGGCCTTCGGCATGAATCTCCACGCAGCGACCACTGCCGACGGCCGCGACCGCAAGCAGCTCGAGCGAATATGCCGCTACCTCCTGCGCCCGCCCTTCGCCCACGACGCCATCACGGCGCTCCCCGACGGCCGCGTGCGCGTCTCCTTCAAGACGCCCTGGCGCAGCGGCACCGCCCACGCCGACATGGACGCCCACCAGTTCCTCGCCCGCCTCTGCGCCCTGGTTCCGCCGCCCGGCTTCCACATGACCCGCTACTACGGCGTCTTCGCCAGCCACCATCGCCTGCGCGAGCACGTCATCCCCAGGCCCGCCGCACCGCCGCCACCGCCACAGCTCGCGCTGGACTTCGCCCTC
>NZ_JACCSO010000401.1 GCF_013812955.1 Nannocystis sp.
GCCCGAGGCCGAGGGCGAATGGCCGCCACCGCCACCGCCGCCGCCGCCGCCGATCGGCGAGAAGGAGCTGGGGGACGGCGAGCTTCCGCCACCACCACCACCACCACCACCACCACCACCACCACCACCACCGGAGGGCTTGCCGCCGCTGCCCATCGCCATCGACGACAGGCTGTCCAGCGAGAACAGCACCGAGTTCTCATTGCGGGTCGAGGTCAGCTGACTGACGCGGGGCGAATCACCCTTGCCGGCCGTCTGGGAGGTCGCCGCCGCCGGAGTCACTGCGGCCGCACCAGCGGCGCGGGCCGGCTCGGGGTTGCGGGCCGGCTCGGGGTTGCGAGCCGGCTCGGGGCTGTTGAAGCCGCCGCCGCTCGGGCTGCTGTAGTCGTCCTCGCCGGCGCCCGCGAACGGGTCCGGCGCTGCTCCACCACCCGCGTCGCCGCCAGCGGTCAGATCGCTGAAGGTCCCGACGTCGCCGAGCGGCAGCCAGTCCTCGAAGCCTTCCTGCCACACCGAGGTCTCGCGATCGATCTCGCCGGCGGCGAATCGCTCGCGAACTTCACTCTCGGTCAGCGGCCCGACCGTCTCACCGCCGATGGCGAGGTGCCACCCGGGCTCGTCCGCAGGTGCCTCGCTCTCCGCGGCGTCGCCACCCCCCGCCTTGTCGCGGACGATGATCACGTTGCTGCACTTCTTGCAGCGGATCTTGAAGGTCTTGCCGCGGACCTTGTCGTCCGCAATCGAGTATTTGGCTCCGCACTTATCGCATTCGATCTTCATGAGCGTGATTCCTGGGAGTCGCTCGCCAGAGCGCGACGGCGCCCTGCAGAACCGACTGTGTCCGCGGGGCCGCCAGTATAGGAAATCGGTCTGGTAGGTACAAGAACCGACGCAGGACGCCGGTCTTCCGCCTTCTCGACTGGCCTTGGCCCGTGTGTTGGGGTCTTCTGCATGCTGGGACCACTCACCCGTCCGATGCGCGGGTTTGCCCCAGAGTGTCGCGGACCCGCCGCGACGGCCCGGAAGCGGCTCAACTGAACGCCGCCCGGGTGAGAATGGTCTGCTCCCGATCCGGGCCCACCGAGACGAGGGCGATCGGCACGCCGATCGCAGACTCCACTCGATCGAGATAGGCCCGGGCAGGAGCCGGGAGATCTTCCAGGCGCCGCGCGGCCATGATTCCCGACCGCAGGTCTGCGGCGCCCCAGCCAGGTACGGACTCGTACACCGGGGTGACGGCGCCGAGTTCGACCTCGCCGGGCTCGGCTCCGTCGGCGTAGTGCGTGCACACCTGGACCTCCGGGAGCGCCGCGAGCACGTCGAGCTTGGTGATGCACAGGCCCGTGAGGCCGTTGAGGCGCGCCGCATGGCGCAGCGCCGGCAGGTCGAGCCAGCCGCAGTCGCGCGGACGACCGGTGGTCGCCCCGTACTCGTCGCCGGCGCTGCGCAGCAGCTCGCCCGCGGCACCACGGTCGCAGGTCGGGAACGGGCCGGCGCCGACGCGGGTCGTGTACGCCTTGGTGATACCCCACACCTCGTCGATCAGCGTCGGGCCGATGCCGAGGCCCGCGCAGGCGCCACCGGCGAGCGTGGTCGACGAGGTCACGTACGGGTAGGTGCCGTGATCGAGGTCGAGCAGCGCCCCCTGGGCGCCCTCACAGAGCACCCGCTGACCGGAGACGATCGCCCGATGGATCAGCGCCCCGACGTCGCAGACCTTGCCCGCGAGCCAGGTCGCCCAGGCGTCCGCGGACGCGAGGATCGCCTCGACATCGACCGACGCGCCGCCGAAGCGCAGCAGCTCCGGGTCGACGTGCAGCTTGTTGTGCTCGAGGCGCGCGCGCAGGCGGGTGCGGTCGAGCAGGTCGCGCACGCGCACGCCCCGGCGAGCGGCCTTGGCCTCGTAGGCCGGTCCGATCCCGCGGCGGGTGGTGCCGATCTTCTCCGCGCCGCCGCCGGCCTGATCTTCACGCAGGCCGTCGAGGGCGCGGTGATACGGGAGGATGACGTGCGCGTCGAGCGAGACCCTGAGCTCCTCGCCGAGCAGCATGCCGGATTGTTGCAGCTGCGCCACCTCGGCCTGGAACACGTCGAGGTCGATCACCATCCCCGCCCCGAGCACGCAGGTCGTGCCCGGATAGGCGCAGCCCGAGGGCACCAGGTGGGTCACGATCTTGCGGGCGCCGAGCACCAGCGTGTGTCCGGCGTTGTTGCCTCCGGCATAGCGGGCGACCACCTGCGCCTGACTGGCCAGGAAGTCGACCACCTTGCCTTTACCCTCGTCGCCCCACTGGGCGCCGACCACGATCAATGTCGTCATCTTTGTTCGCTCTCCTCGGCCGGGCGCCATTCGTCGGCCTGTCCCCGAAGCCAGGTCGTCACTCGTCCATCGCAGGCCAGGTGGGTCAGGCGATCGGCCTCGCCGGCCGCAGCTTGTGCGGGTCCCAGCGACAGGCCGACCTGAACCCAGGCTCGCTTGCCCTCGGCCCGCAGATCGCGAGCGCGGGCGCTCGCGCGGGCCAGCAGCGCGGGATCCTCGGCGATCACCGCCTCCCCGCCCCTGCGCGGCTCCGGGGCTGCGCCGGCGTGATCGAGCGCGGCCTCGAGGGCGTCGAGCTCGACCGCAAAGCCCGCGCCGCCGCCGTAGCGACCGCCATAGACCAGCGGTCCGGCGGCCCCGCGGGCCCAGGCGCGCAAGCGCAGGCCGGTGTAATAATCGTGGCCGCGGACCTCGCCGAGGTCGATCACCAGGCGCTCGGCGAGGCCGGGATCGGCCTCGCGGCACAGCCGAACCACCGCCTCAAGCCGGGCCAGCGCCGCGTCGAGCCACGGCCAGGCGGTCCGGATGTCCGCCGGGACATGTGCCAGGATATCGGGCGCGCCGAACAGCTCGCACAGCAGACGCAGGCCGCGGCGGGCCTCGTCGCGGATCTCGAGGCCGTCGACGAAGCGGGCGACGCCGGCGCTGTCCTTGCGCGCGAGCAGGCGGTGCAGCGCCTCGATGTCGCAGCCGGGCGGCAGCCGCTCGAACACACCGCGGGCGATGCTGACATCGGCGAGCTCGATGGTCAGCTCGGTCAGCCCGGCCGCGCGCAGGGCCTCGGCGCACAGCAGGATCAGCTCGGCGTCGGCCTCCGGGCGATCGTCACCGAGCAGCTCGGCGCCGACCTGATGGTGCTCCGCCTGCCCGCGCGCCGCCCCGAGCTCGCGCTCGTCGAGGCGAACGACATCGGCGGCGTAACACAGGCGCAGCGCCTCCCCGGCGTCGCGTCGCTCGGCCAGCCGCAGCGCGCTGAGCCTGGCGATCTGCGGCGTGATGTCCGAGCGCAGGGTGACGAGCTCGCCGGTGCCGGCCTCGATGAAGCGAACACAGCGCTCACGATCGCGCGCGGCCAGCCAGCGGCCGAATACCTCGAAGTACTCGATCGCCGGGGTGACCACCAAGTCGTAACCCCAGCGGTCGAGCGCGCCGAGCAGGGCCCGGGTCAGGCGCGCCCGCCGACGTGCAGCAGGCGGCAGGAGGTCCCGGGCGCCGCGCGGCAGGGCCAGCGCGTCGTCTCTCATGTCAGGTCGTCCCGGAGGTCATGGAACACCAGGCCGGTCGGGATCTTCGGATAGAAGAAGGTGCTCTTCTGCGGCATGACCTCGCCGCTGTCGCAGACGGCCCGCACGTCGGCGACCGGCGTCGGGTTCATGAAGCACACCAGCTGCACGTCGGCCGCGTCGCTGCGCTCGCCCTTCGCCACCGCGAGCGCCTCGTCGGACGACTTGTAGTAGCGCAGGTTGGTGTTCTGGCTCTGGGCCTCGCGGGTGATGCCGAGGCCGCGCTCGAGCACCAGCTCGTGCAGCAGCGCGACATCGAGGCGCTGTAAGGCCGCGTGTAAATGGCCGAGGCCGGCGGCCTGCGGATCGAAGTCGGCGCGCAGGCGCAGCAGCTGCAGCGTGCCGGCGCCGGGCAGCGCGAGCCCGAAGGCCGCGCC
>NZ_JACCSO010000531.1 GCF_013812955.1 Nannocystis sp.
GTTACGTGGTGTTCAGCGGCAAGAAGCTGATGGACCCCAACGTCGCGCCCGCCGACACGGTGCTGTGGTTCAAGCCGACCCAGGACTGCTCGTCGGCGTTCACCGGCTCGTCGGTGTTCGACTTTGACGGCAACGGCAAGGCCGAGGTCGTATACGCCGACGAGCTGTATATGCGCATCTATGACGGCACCACCGGCGAGGTGCTGACGCAGGCGTGCAACACCTCGGGCACCCTGCACGAGTATCCGCTGGTCGCCGACGTCGACGGCGACAGCCAGGCCGACATCGTCGTCACCTCCAACAGCTACTCGGGCCTGACCTGCCCGATCGAGATGATGCAGACCCAGGGCGTGCGCGTCTTCGGCGACGTCAAGGGCCAGTGGGTGCGCACGCGGCGGGTGTGGAATCAGCACTCCTACCACGTGACCAACATCGGCGAGGACGGCACGGTGCCGACCTCGGAGACGAGCAATTGGAGCGCGCCGCGGCTCAATAACTTCCGGCAGAACGTCCAGCCCGAGGGCGAGTTCGCGGCGCCCGACCTGGTGGTGTCGGGCCGGGCCGAGTGCCTCAATGGCTTGCAGGCGTACGCGCGGGTGCGCAACATCGGCCAGGCCTCGGTCCCTTCCGGCGTGGTCGTCGGCTTCTACGAGGGCGACCCGGCGCAGGGCGGCGTGCTGCTCGGCAAGGGCATGACGAGCAAGGTGCTGTATCCCGCCGAGGCGCAGGACGTGGTGCTCGACCTGCCGGTGCTGCCGCCGGCCCTGATGGACGGCAGCAAGGCGCTGGTGCTGGTGGTCGACGACAGCGGCGAGCCTCACCCGTGGACCGAGTGCCGCATCGACAACAACCAGACGAGCATCGATCCGGCGTGCAAGCTGGTCGGCTGAGCGCCGCACCCACGGTGCGGCGCAGGCGCTGGTCAGACGTCGGTGATGCGTTCTAAATATGTCTCGCGCGGGAAGTGCTTGCCGGGGCACTGCGTCATCTTCTCGTCGACGACGCGGTGGGTGCTGACCTTTTGGGCGGGGATCGTGAACTCTCGCATCAGGGCTTTGGTGAGGTCGACCAGCGCGTCCAGCATCGGCGCCGGTAGCTCCCGGGTCTCGAAGTTGCCGATCAGACAGATGGCGATCGAGCGCGGGGCGTTGTCGGGCTTGAACAGGTGCCACGCGGGCTCCTGGTAGCGCCAGCGCGCCGACTCGACCAGGCCCATCGGGCCCTTCTTGCCGTTGTTGATCACGAAGTGGTATTCGGCGCCGAGCGGGTCGCCGAAGTGACTGCGGTGGTAACGGTCGATGCCCGCGAGCGTCGCGTAGTCGGCGGCGGTGTGGTGCACGACGATCCACTCCCACGCCCGCAGCGGTACGCCGGGGTCGCGCAGCCCCGCGATCAGCTCGGCGTTTTGCGTGGCGACCAGGGCGGCCTCCTCCGCGGTCGTGGGGCGCGTTTTGGCGGCCAGCGAAGACGGCAGGAGCGCGACGCAGGCGCTGGCGAGGAAGTGGCGGCGTTGCATCGCCCGGCGTGCACGCACGAGCGCGGCCAAAGGTTTCAGGGTCCGGTGGTTCGGCCGGGGAACCGGTCCATAGCACCGAGCGGGTGGTCGATTTCGCGGTGCGAGAGCTCGGCGACTGCTCAGCTCCTGCTCACAATGAAGGAATCTGTACATTACGCGAATGGGACCGCCGCCACCCTGGCACGTCCACATCTGCGCTCTGGCGGGGCTGGCGCACTCGGAAGCAACCGCGACCGACCCGGGCCGTGTTTCGGGTCACGTGAGCACAGGAGGGGGGTATAGGAGCCCGGATCGGGTCGAAATCCGGGAGCCGCGCAGCGACCCCGGGGCGCGATCTCGCGTGTTCTGCTCGCGTCATCGACCCGGGCTAATCTGAGCGACTGACCTCGACCCTTCGCCGGATCCAGCCATGACCATGCAGACCGAGCCGATCGGCACCATTCCAAGACCGCCAGCGTTGGCGCGGGCGATCGCCGTTTTGGATGGCATGGACCCGAGGCTCGGAGTCCGGTGATGGGAGCGGACGACGACGACGAGCAGCAGCAGCAGCACTCGGTCGCGCTGCAAACCGCCAACGCCATTCACCTCGCGCGCCAGCAGGCCGAACGGGAGTTCGAGCGGGAGCGGGAGCGGCTGCGCATCACCCTCGCCAGCATCGGCGACGCGGTCATCAGCACCGACGTCGAGGGGCGGGTGACCTTCTTGAACCGGGTGGCCGAGGACCTGACCGGGTGGAGCCAGGCCGACGCCGCCGGTCGGGGGCTCGCGGAGGTGTTCCACATCGTCAATGAGCACACGGGTAGCGAGGCGGAGAACCCCGCCCTGCGGGCCATCCGCGAGGGGATCGTCGTCGAGCTGGCGAATCATACGATCCTGATCGCCCGCGACGGGGCCGAGCGTCCGATCGACGACAGCGCCGCCCCGATCCTCGATAAGGCCGGGGTCCCGGTCGGCGCGGTCCTCGTATTTCGCGATGTCACCGAGCGCAAGCGAGCCGAGGCGGCGATGGCCCGGCTGGCGGCGATCGTCGAATCCTCGGAGGATGCCATCCTCAGCAAGACCCTCGACGGCGTGCTCCAGACCTGGAACGCCGCCGCAGAGCGGCTGTTCGGGTACACCGCGCAGGAGGCGGTCGGCCGCTCGATCACCCTGATCATCCCGGCGGAGCGGCTCGGCGAGGAGCAAGTGATCCTGGCGCGACTGCAGCGCGGGGAGCGGGTGCTGCCCTTCGAGACGGTTCGGGTCGCCAAGGACGGCCGGCGCCTCGAAGTCTCGCTGACCATCTCCCCGCTGCGCGACGGCGAAGGTCACCTGATCGGCGCCTCGAAGATCATCCGCGACATCACCGAGCACAAGCAGGCCGAGCGGGCGCTGCGGGCCAGCGAGGGCCGGCGCCGCTTCCTGGCCGAGCTCTCGGCCGCCACCCAGCCGCTGATCGACCCCGACGAGGTGATGGCCGCCAGCGCCCGAATGCTCGCCGAGCACCTGGGCGTCGACCGCTGCGCCTACGCGGAGATCGAGGACGAGTCGATATTCGTCATCAACGGCGACCACACGCGGGGCGTGCCGAGCATCGTCGGCCGCTGGCCGGTGGCGGCGTTCGGCGCCGAGTGCGAGCGCATGATGCTGGCGAACGATGCCTATGTCATGGACGATGTCGACGCCGACCCGCGCGCCGGGCCCGAGCTCGCGGCGTATCGTGCCACCAACATTCAGGCCGTGATCTGCGTCCCCCTCCACAAGGACGGGAGGTTCAGCGCCGCGATGGCCGTGCACCAGACCACGCCCCGCCGCTGGACGCCGGAGGAGGTGGCGCTGGTCCGGACGGTCGTGGGCCGCTGCTGGGAGGCCCTCGAGCGCACCCGCGTGGCCCGCACGCTGCGCGAGAGCGAGGCCCGGTATCGGGCGATCGTCGAGGCGACCCCCGAATGCGTGAAGCTGGTCAGTAGCGACGGGACCCTGCTGCAGATGAACCCGGCCGGGCTCAGGATGATCGAGGCGGACGACGTGCGGGCCGTGCTCGGCCAATCCATCTACGGTGTGATCGTGCCCGAGCACCGGGAGGCGTTTCGCGCCTTCAACGAGCGAGTTTGCCGCGGCGAGGGCGGGACGCTGAACTACGAGATCCTCGGCCTTCGTGGCAGCCGCCGGACCATGGAATCGACCGCCGTCCCGTTGTCCACGCCGGCGGGCGGGTTCGCGCATCTGGGGATCAGCCGGGATATCACGCGGCGGGCGGCGGACGAGCGGGCGCTCGCGGATAACCGCGCGCGCCTCGACTACGCGGTTCGCCTGTCCGGGGTCGGCTTTTGGTACTGCGACTTGCCCTTCGACGAGCTGATCTGGGACGATCGCACGAAGGAGCACTTCTGGTTCCCGCCCGAGATTAGGGTGACGCTCGATGTATTTTATGAGCGCATCCACCCGGACGACCGCGAGCCGACCCGGCAGGCGATCGCGAAGTCCATTCGCAGCGGGGTGCCCTACGACGTCGACTATCGGACCCTCGACCCGGTCACCGGGGGCTTCAAGTGGGTCCGCGCCCTCGGCGGCACCAGCTACGGCCCGGACGGCACGCCGAGCCGCTTCGACGGGGTGACGGTCGACGTCACCGCCCGCAAGTTCGACGAGGAGCGGCTCGCCCGCGCCCTCAAGCGCGAGCGGGAGCAGGGTCGCCTGCTGCGTCAGGTCGCCGACGCGTCGCTGGCGATCCACTCGGCCGGCTCGCTCGAGCGCGTGCTGCGGGTCACCGCGGAGGAGGCCCGGCGCAGCCTCGGCGCCGGTCAGGCGATCGCCAGCCTGCGCGGCGCAGAGGACCCCTCGCAGACGATCGCCACGGTCGTGGTGTCGGAGGCGTACGGTGAGCCCGGCGGCGACGATATGCCGCCCGAGCTCGGCGGCCTCCAGCTCGAGGTCTGCCGCGGCAATCGCTCGATGCGGCGCACGCAGGCGGATCTGGCGGCGCAGGTGCAGGGCGTGTGCGGTCGCGGCTGGCTGGCGGCTCCGTTCATCGGCCACGACGGCAAGAACCTCGGCCTGGTCCAGCTCTGCGACAAGCAGAGCGGGGAGTTCAGCGAGGGCGACGAGGCGGTGCTGGTCCAGCTCGCGCACATCGCCTCGGTCGCGATCGAGAACGCCGGGCTCTACGCGGCGTTGCGGGACCAGGACCGCCGCAAGGACGAGTTCCTGGCGCTGCTCGCCCACGAGCTGAGAAACCCGCTCGCGCCGATCCGCAACGGCCTGCATGTGCTGCGCCTGTCGGAGGATCCGGCGGTGCACCGGCGGTCCCGGGAGATGATGGAGCGCCAGCTCGGGCACATGGTCCGCCTGATCGACGACCTGCTCGATATCTCGCGCATCAGCCGCAACAAGATGGATCTGCGGCGCTCGCGGGTCCAGCTCGCGGAGGTGGTCCGCAGCGCGGTCGAGACGGCGCGCCCCTTCATCGACGCGGCCGGGCAGCACCTCGAGGTCACGGTCCCGGCCGAGCCCATCCTCCTCGACGCCGATCTGACCCGACTCGCGCAGGTGTTCAGCAATCTGCTCACCAACAGCGCCAAGTACTGCGAGCGGGGCGGCCGCATCCGGCTGTCGGCGGAGTGTCGGGACGGGGTCGTGACGGTCGCCGTGCACGACGACGGCATCGGCATCCCGGGCGCGGCGCTGCCCACCATCTTCGACATGTTCTCCCAGGTCGACCGGTCGATCGAGCGCTCGCGGGGCGGCCTCGGCATCGGCCTCGCGCTGGTCAAGGGCCTGGTCGAGATGCACGGCGGCACGGTCACCGCCGCGAGCCCCGGGCCTGGCCAGGGCAGCACCTTCACGGTGCGGCTGCCGGTGGTGGTCCTGGCCAGCGAGCGCGCCGCGGCCCCGATCGCGCACGAGGGCCGCAGCGGGCCCGCGCGCCGCATCCTGGTGGTGGACGACAACCAGGACGCGGCGGCGACCATGGCGGATATGCTGGAGCTGCTCGGCGACGAGGTATGCACGGCCGACGATGGCCTCGCGGCGGTCGCCCTGGCCGAGAGCTTCCGTCCCGAGGTCATCTTGATGGACGTCGGGATGCCGCGCCTGAACGGTTATGATGCCACCCGGCGGATCCGGGAGCAGCCATGGGGGAAGGCGATCACCGTGGTCGCGCTCACCGGGTGGGGCCAGGAGAGCGACCGGGCCCGCTCGAAGGCCGCCGGCTGCGACGGCCATCTGGTGAAGCCGGTGAGCCTGCCCGACCTCGAGAAGCTGCTGGCGGAGCTGACCGGCGCCGGCGAGCAGAGCCGCGAAACCCGCTGATCGCTGATCTGCTGCTCTGCGGCCGAGTCGGATCGCTCATCCGAGCCGCGGGGAGCGATAGCTGCTGCCCGCGAGCACCTTACGGATGGCGTCGGGCAGCTCCGAGACGAGGTTCGGCTTCAGGACATAACCCGCCGCGCCGAGGCGAAACGCCTCCTCGACGTAGGCCGCGTCGGTGTGGCAGGTGATGAACACCACCTTGGGGGCGTGCGGGCAGTTCCTCAGGCGCCGCGCGGCCGCGATGCCGCTCATCACCGGCATGGAGATGTCGAGCAGCGCCAGGTCGGGCGCGAGCTGGGCGGCGGCCTCCACCGCGGCCTTGCCGTCGCCCACCACGGCCACGACGTCGTGCTCCGGTGCCAGCATACGGGCGAGCTGCTCCCGCGTATCCGCGTGGTCGTCGGCGATCAGAATGCGTGAACGGCCCATGAGGTCATCCCTGGTCCGGGGTGGCGGGCGATGCGGGCGGTGCGGCCGGGTCCGGTCCGGCGTCCGTATCATCCGGAGACAGGGGCACGCGTACGTCGATGATCGTGCCCTCACCCGGACGGGAGCGGAGGCTCAGGCTGCCGCCGACCAGGCGCGCGCGCTCCTGCATGCTGATGATGCCGAGCCCGCCGCGGCCGCGCACCGCTGCGTGGTCGAAGCCGGGCCCGCTGTCCGCGATGGTGAGGCGCAGCTCGCCGCCCTCGTCGCCCAGCTCGATGCGGACCGGGCCGGTGCTCGCGTGCTTGCTGATGTTGCGCAGCGCCTCCTGGGCGATGCGATAGAGGGTGGCGGCCGTATCGCCGGCGATGTCGTCCGGGAGGTCGCGCTCGGTCAGGCCGACCGGCTGGTCGCGGCTGACCTGAAAGTCCTCGACGAGCCGCCGCAGCGCGACCGCCAGGCCGAGGTCGTCGAGGATGGAGGGGTGCAGCCGGTGCGACAGCCGGCGCACCTCGCCGGCGAGCCCGGCGACGTACTTCTCGAGCCGCAGCGCCTCGTTCTGGGCGCTCGAGGAGTTGTTCGGCAGCGCGTCGTGCAGCGCGGCGAGGCGGATCGCCAGGACGGCGAGGCGCTGCGACAGGTCGTCGTGCAGCTCGCGGGCGATGCGTCGCCGCTCGTCCTCCTGGGCGCCGAGCAGGCTCCCCGCCAGCGCCCGGAGCTCCTCTTTCGTGCGGTCGAGGGCCTCGCCGGTGGACCGCACCTGGGTCTGAAGCAGCAGGCGCTCTTTCTTGCGCAGCTGCTCGCGCAGCTCCTCGGCGGCCTTGCGCTCGGTGTTGTCGTGCAGCACCTTGGCGAAGCCGCGCAGCTGCTCCTGCTCGTCGCGGATCGGTGTGGTGACCCAGTGGGACCAGAAGGCGCTGCCGCCCTTGCGCACCATCAAGCGCTCGTCCTCGGCCCGGCCCTCGACGACCGCGCGACGGAGGTCGCGCTCGGGCTCGCCGCGCGCGGTCCTCGGGGTTGAAGAAGCAGGCGCAATGCTGCCCGAGGATCTCCTCCGCGGTGTAGCCGAAGATGCGCGCGGCCCCGGCGTTCCAGCCCGCCACCATGCCCTCGAGGTCCACCGGGACCAGGGCGTAGTCGTGGACGTTCTCGCAGAACAGACGCAGGCGCTCCTCGCTCTCGCGCAGGCGCGCCTCGGCCAACTTCGACGCGGTCTGGTCGCGCAGCACCTTGCTGTAGCCCAGCAGGTGCCGCTCAGGGTCCAGCAGCGGGGTCATCACGCCGCTGCCCCAGAAGCGGCTGCCGTCGCGTCGCAGGTGCCAGCGCTCGTCCTCGACGCGGCCCGCCTCGCGGGCGAGCCTGAACTCCCTGAGATCCTCGCCCTTCGCCACGTCCTCGGGCGTGAAGATGATCCTGCTGGGCATGCCGAGCGCGTCGGCCTCCGAAGCGCCGAGGATGCGCTCGGCGCCGCGGCTCCATCCGACCACCCGACCGTCGAGGTCGAAGCTGATGAACGCGTAGTCCTGGACGCTGTCGAGGAACATCCGCAGCCGCTGCTCACCCGCCTCGGCGTCGCGCCATCGCTCGCGACAGACGGCGAGCTCGAGCTCGAGGGCGGCGACGCGATCGTCGAGATTCGACATCACGAAACAGTGCTCTATCAATCGAGTTAAGGCGCCTGGTAAGATCCCCTGATCAGTGCATTTTGCGCTGATAAATCGGGCTGTGTCTCGGATTGCTCTCGGCGGTGATGCCACCATGTGCGGACATATACCTTGGACGTCCCGGTAAAACAGCCGTCAACCAGCCGCCCGGCCGCCGTCGCGCTCGAAACCGCACAATGTCGTGATGACCTTGAACTGGGAAAGTTACCAGGTGAGAGGCAAGCTCGGGAACAGCCTCATATAAGGCCGTCCTGAGGGAGCGGGTGACGCGCATATCTCTCATGGGGAGGCGCTATGTCCGCAGGCGTCATCCTTTTAGAAGGCCATTCGGCGCCTAGTGCGCGATCGCATATGTCGGCTTTGTCAGTAATAGACGCATCGGAAATGGAAGTATCCACGCCTGACGACCCGCCATTGCGACCCCATGCGAGGTTTGTAAGCCTCTGTGCCAGTGCTGACAATCGTCGATTTGCGCGGTCGAACCGACGTCATTTGGAACAGAGCTTTGACAGATACATGTGGGCCTCGCAGCCTGAGACGAGGTCGCGGTGCCGGTGCCTGGCGCGGCGGTCCGACCACGATCTTTGCGGAGTCGGTTCAGATGATGATGAAGGTGAACAAATCGACGAAGGATACCCGTGTGGCGGCCGCCGAGCCGGCCCTCGCGGTCGCGATCGATGGTCAGCAGCAGAATGGTCGGATGGACCTGGCCGGGCGGCCGGAGCGGCTCGCCGACGCCTCGGACGCGGTCGAGAGCGAGGCCACCGCACCGCTGGCCCTGTACTTCCGCGAGATCGCCCGCGCCGAGATCATGAGCCGTGAGCAGGAGTGTACGCTGGCGGCCCGCATCGAAGAACGGCGGCGCTCGCTGTGGCGGGCCACGTTCAGCTATCCGCCCTTCGTCGCCGGCATCTGCGAGCTGGCCCGCGAGGTGCTGCCTGCCGCCGCCTGTCCGGGCGCCGCGCTCGACGCCATGAGCGTCGCCGCTCGCAAGCTGCGAGACCGCGACCTCGTCACCCACCGCCAGCAGTACGAGCACGCGCGCCGGACCGTCACCGACGCGTTCGCCGGGGCCGATGTCGATAACCTGGTCGCCGACCGCGTGCTCGCCGACCTGGTCAGCATCGAGGGCGGCCAGCAGGGTGGACTCAGCCTGAAGGTCAAGCTCCCGCCGCGCGGCAGCCTGCCCTTCCTGCGCTACGTGCACGGCGTGCGCCGCGAGTATCACGCGTTCTGGGCGGCGCGCGCCGAGTTCGTGCAGGCCAACCTGCGCCTGGTCGTCACCATCGCCCGCCGCTACAGCCGCGGCCGCATGGCCCTTCCCGACCTGATCCAGGAGGGCAACCTCGGCCTGATGAAGGCCGTCAACCGCTTCGACCCGCGCAAGGGCTGTCGCTTCTCGACCTACGGCAGCTGGTGGATCCGCCACGCCGTGACCCGGGCGATCGCCGACAAGGGCCGCACCGTGCGACTGCCCGTGCACATGATCGACGCCCACGGCAAGGTGCTGCGCGCCCGCCGTCAATTCGAGGCTCGCCACGGCCGCCCGGCCAGCGAGGCCGAGGTCGCCGAGAGCTGCGGCGTCAGCCCCGAGCGGCTGGCCCGCATGCGCGTCTCGCTGCTCGAGGCACCGGCCAGCTTCGACCAGCGTCTGTCGGGCGACACCGACCTGACCCTGCTCGACGTGATGGAGGATACCACCACCACGCCGGCGCCCGAGGCGATGGACCACGAGCTGCAGATGGAGCACCTCGACGAGCTGTTCGCGACCCTGCCGCCCTTCGAGGCCGAGATCCTTCGCAAGCGCATGGGCATGAACGACGGCGCCGAGATGACGCTCAAGGAGATCGGGCACCACTACGGCCTCTCACGCGAGCGCATCCGCCAGCTGCAGGAGCAGGCGCTCGCCAGGCTGCGGGCGGAGTTCGATCGACGCGGTCTGCTGTGAGCGCGATGGCGAGGGTTGATGGCGCCGCCCGCCGTCAAGCTCCGGGCATATGTTCACCGGGCATATGTTCGTCGCGCCCGGCCAGGAACCAGGCGACCGCGGCCTCGCGCATGGCATCCGGGACGATGTGGCCAGCGGCGAACTCGTGGTAGTCGACGGCATGACCGGCGGTCCGCAGGATCGGCG
The DNA here is from genome assembly GCF_013812955.1 of Nannocystis sp. Taxonomy (GTDB): domain Bacteria; phylum Myxococcota_A; class Polyangia; order Nannocystales; family Nannocystaceae; genus Nannocystis. The sequence continues at coordinate 10,031 of NZ_JACCSO010000531.1, forward strand.
CGATGCGGCGCCTGCAGCAATCGATCGGTAGCACCGCGTCCTGGACCCCGTGGGAGATGAATACACGCGGTCGGCCCTCGCGGCGGGTCGGCGTCATGAAGCCGGGCGAGCACGCGAGGCTGTCGGTGAACAGATCGCCGTTGATGAGCCCGATCGACAGCGCACAGGAGGCGCCGTCGGAGAAGCCGCCGATCGCCAGCCGGGCCCTGTCGATCGCATGACGCTCGAAGGTCCGCGCC
>NZ_JACCSO010000549.1 GCF_013812955.1 Nannocystis sp.
GTCGAGGGCCTCGGCCTCGAGCTCACCCTCGTCGACCTCATCGGGCTCGTCGATGATGACGTCGTCGGACGCCGGCTCCGGCGGCGGCGTCTGCGGCATCATCGACGCCCCGGAGGCCATCGACGCCATCAGGTCGTCGCCGTCGTCGCCGTCATCGTCGACGTCGTCGGTGGGCACGCCGAGATCGGCGTCATCGGTGGGGATGCCGAGTTCGGGGCCGCTCGTCGGATTGAGACGGTCGAGCGCCGAGTCCTCGTCGGACCTGGCCTGCTCGTCGTCGTCCTGCTGCTCGTCCTCGGAGGCCGGACGCGTCAGGCTCGGCATCACCATGTTGGCCGCGGCGGGCTTTGGCGCCGGCGTCAGCGAGATCAATTCCACGTCGAGCACGCTGGCGCCGGTTCGCGGCCCGCGCGGCTCATCGGTCACGGCGGGCTCGGTCCCGGCGACCTCGGCCGGCTTGAGCACGACCGGCCTCGAGGCCTCGCGACCGCGACCCTGCTCGGGTGCACCCGGACGCGCCGCGCCGCGCGTGGCGGTGATGCTCGGCATGATCAGCCCGACCTTCGGGCTCGGCGGTGCCAGCATCATCCGCAGTCGATCATCGATCGGGTCGAGCGATTCGCCGCCACGAACGCGGCCGTGCGGCACGCTCGTGAAGTCCAGCAGCCACTCCTCGGGCGAGACGTGCCAGGTCATGTCGCGTCGCTCCCCTCGAACACGCCCTGACCCATGCGCACGGCGATCGGTAGGTCGGGCAAGATCGGTCGCAAGCCGCGCTGAGTCAACATCACCACCGTGCTGCCGAGGTGGAACACCCCGAGCTCGTCGCCCATCTTCAGGGGGATCCCGGGCTCACACAGCACGCGCTGGATCTGCCGCGGATGCACCGGGACCTGGCGGTATGCGCAACTCATGTGGCCGACTCCGAAGGCCGCGACCATGACGACCGCCATGGCTCCATGCGGCGTCTCGAGGTGATGGACCAGGCGCTCGTTGCGAGCGAAGAGCATCGGCTCGCGCGCCATCGCGGCGTCGGTCACCGGCAACAAGCGACCCGGCACCGTCGTCACCGCCCGCGCCACGGCGTCACAGGGGCAGTGCACGCGGTGATAGTCGCGCGGATGAAGATAAATGGTGGTCGCGTCGCCGCCGACGTAGCGCTCGGCCTCGGCCTCATCGGCCAGCAGCTCGCCGATGGTGTACGCGTGGCCCTTGGCGGCGATCGTCGTGCCGCGCTCGATCCGGTCGATGCTGCGCAGCAGACCGTCGCTCGGAGCGACCACCGCGACCTCGTCCGCGACCGGCCGCGCGCCCGCCCGCAGCTGGCGGGTGAAGAAGGCGTTGAAGCTGTCATAGCCGGCGCCCAGCGAGTCCTCGTCGACGTCGCGCAGGTCGACATCGAAGTAGCGGACGTAGGCCGAGACCATCGCCTGACTCAGGCGTCGCGGCAGACGGGCTCGCGCAGCCGCACCGATCGCCTTGCTTGCGGCGCTGGCCCCCCAGTCCGGTGAGGACGCGATCACAGCGGCGGCAAGGCGGGCTCTCCAGGGAATTGCGCGATCCGGCATCAGCGCAGGACAGCGTATCCAGGCCGTCCGCGCCCCGCAAGCGCGACGGAGGGCCCCTGCTCGCGCCCGGTCGGGGGTGTATGGATCCGCGCATGGCCTTGCACACGCACGAACGCCAGTGAAGCGCCCGCCACAGCCGCAGACGGCCGGTCGCCAGCGGTGCGTGCATTCAGCGCGATCCCTGCGAGGTCGCTTGCCCGCCTCGCTCCCGCGCGATCTGCCGCGATCTGCCGCGATCTGCCGCGATCTCAGGTCGAGAACTCGCCGGCGGCAGGGGTCTGATAGGCCGCCTCGAGCGGCCAGGGCCGCAGGCTGGCGACGGCGTCGGCGACGCGGCGAAGACCGAGCTCGGCCATCAAGGCGCGCAGTTCGGCGGTGATCCGCTGGACCGCGCCGGGCTCCGCAAAATTGGCGGTGCCGATCTGCACGCAACCGGCGCCGGCCATCAGGAACTCGAGCGCGTCCTCACCGCTCAGCACCCCGCCCATGCCGCAGATCGGCAGGCCCGGGAGCGCGGTCGCGACCTGGTGGACCATGCGCAGGGCGATCGGCTTGATCGCCGGACCCGAGAGGCCCCCGTAGGTGGTGGCGATCCGCGGCCGGCGACTGCGGACGTCGATCGCCATGCCGGTGATCGTGTTGATCAGCGAGACGCCCATCGCCCCTGCCTGACGCACCGCGTCGGCCATGCCGACGATGTCGCCGGCGTTGGGGGTCAGCTTGACGACGATCGGCGCGCCGCTGACCTCGACGCACGCGCGGGTGAGTCGGTGCGCGACCTCGGGCACGGTGCCGAACTCGATGCCGCCCTGCTTGATGTTCGGGCAGGAGATGTTCATCTCGAGCACGTCGACGCCGGGTGCCCCGCCGAGCAGGCGCGCGCACTCGATGTAGGTCGCGAAGTCGGTGCCGAAGAAGTTGACCCACACCGAGATCCCGAGGTCGCGCAAGAACGGCAGCTTGTCGCGCACGAAGGCCTCGACGCCGACGTTCTCGAGGCCGATCGAGTTGAGCATGCCGGCGGCCGTCTCGCAGATCCGCGGCAGCGGATTGCCGTGGCGCGGCAGCGGCGAGATGCCCTTGGTCGACAGCCCGCCGAGCGCGCGCAGGTCGGTGAAGGCCGCGAACTGCTGGCCGTACGCGAAGCAGCCCGAGGCGGCCAACAGCGGGCTCTTCAGAAGCAGCGGGCCGAATTCGCAGCCGAGCTCGACCGTGTGCGGCAGGAGACCCGGCACGAGCGCGGGGCCCGAAGTTCGTGGCGCGCCGCTCATGGCCAGCGCAGCTCCCGGGCGTCGAAGACCGGCCCATCGGTGCAGCAGTAGCGATATGGTTTGACGCCGTGGACCGGCACCGCGCAGCCGAGGCACACGCCGAAGCCGCAGGCCATGTTCTCCTCGAGGCACAGCAGGGTCTGGACCTCGTGCGCCAGGCCGATCTGGCGGACCGCGACGAGCATCGGGGTCGGCCCGCACGACAGCACGCGCACGCGCTCACCCGCCGCCCGCGCCTGCTCAAGTCGGGGTGCCAGCGCGGTGGTGACGTAGCCGCGCACGCCGACGCTGCCGTCCTCGGTGGCCAGGGTGGCCGCGACGCCCCAGCGCTCGAAGTCGGCGAGCAGCACCAGGTCCTCGCGATCGCGGCCGCCGTAGAACAGCTCCTGCTTGCCGGCGAGCCCGGCGGCCGCGGCGACCCGGGCTTGCATATGCAGCGGCGGCAAACCAACCCCGCCGGCGACCAGCAGGTCGGTGATCTCGGGATCGGGATCCGGGAAGCCGACCCCGAGCGGGCCGGTGACGGTCATCGGCTCGCCGGGGCGAAGCGCCCACATGCGCCGCGTGCCCTGCCCGTAGGCCTTGGCGAGGATCGTCAGGCGCTTGCCCTCCGCGTGCAGCACCGAAAACGCGCGCGGATTGAGCAGCTCACGGCCCCATGCGCCGCGCAGCATCACGAACTGGCCGGGCCTCGCCGCGGCGACCGGGGTCGGCTCCTCCGCCTCGAGCTCGAGGCTGAAGTAGCCGCCCCCCAGTCGCGTGTTGGCGGCGACGCGCGCCTCGAACTGCGCCGCGGTCATGCAGGCGCACGATTAGGCGAACCCGAGCGGGCCCGTAAAGCCCAAAGCGTCAGATCGCGCCACATCCGCGCGTGACCTTGCGTACAAACCCTCGCCGCTGCGCTCGCCGCTGCGCTCGCCGCGAGCACTCGAGCACTTCAGCCCGCGACCGTCACCTTCAAGAGATCCGCGAGCTCGCGGGCCAGGCCGCCCTCGCGGCCCGCGTCGCCGAGGCCGAGGCCGGTGTCGGCGCTGGTGACGAGCACCTGGCGGGTGTGGATCTTGAGATCGCGGGCGATGCCCATGGCGATCACGCCGCGCTCCGACTTGCTGAGCTTGTCGGCCTTGGTCGCGCATACCAGCACCGGCAACTGGCGCACCGCCATGAAGTCGAGCAGGGCCTGGTCGTGCTCGGTGACCT
>NZ_JACCSO010000595.1 GCF_013812955.1 Nannocystis sp.
AGCGCGCTGCGCTGCACGCGATCGCGGACGTTGACGATCGCGCAGGTCGCCAGCATCACCAGCACGAGGATGATGGAGATGGTGCCTGGATGCAGTAGCCAGGCGCTGCGGGGCGGGGTATCGTCGGACTGCTCGGCCTCGGGCTTCGCCGCCGGGGCAGAGTTTGTGGGCACTTTCGTCGCGGGTGCTGCGGACGATTCCGGGTGCACATGCGCCCAATGTGGCGGCCCCGAGGCGATCGGCGGCTCGCCGGGTGTCTTATGAAAGGATGCCGACGGCATGGCGCAGGCGATGCCGGCCAGCCTGCCCTCGCGTTCGGCGAAACAGCGGGCGCCTTGCCCGGGATGCAGGCCGTCCAGGAGGCGGAGCAGCGCGGCTTCATCGACCTCGCCCGCCGCGAACCTGCGCAGCCCGATCAGCTCGCTGAAGTCCTCGGCCTCGATCGGGTGGTAGCGGCCGTCGTCGTCGACCCACGCGCAGGCGGCCCCCACGGTCAGCTCGGCCTGCCAGGGCAGGAAGGGATCGCCGTGCTCGTGCTCGGATACATCCGCCCAGCCGAGCGTGGGGCGAGCATCGAGCGGGATGACCTCGAAGCTGGCGAGCGCGAGCCAGTTCTGGTCGTCGGGCTCCGCCCGCTGGAGCATCACATTCTGATCATAAAAGATCCGGTGGAGCAGCTCGTTCCAGGCCTCCGGGGTGTCGCGCGCCGCGGGGAGCTCGAAGTACCAGCGACGCTCCTGGGTCGACGGCGATACGCCATCGAACGAGGCGAGCCGGAGGTGGAGGTGCACGGTGCGAAAGACGCGGGTCATGGCGGGCCGGCCGGCCGCGAGGTCGACGGCGCATGGTACCGAAGCGCGGACGCAGGTGGCGGGCGTGGGAAGGCGCGAGGGCGGCAGCGCGGGTTGTGCGCGGTCCACGAAACTCACGGACGCGCGGTCCGCCGGCCGCAGACACTGGCGCGGCGTCGATGCACGACTGTATTCCAGGGCCCGAGTTCATGCCGCTGGTCCGGTGGAACGTATCGGCGCGGCGGCTCGGCGAGGATGGGCTGCACATCGACGGCTGCACGCGCTGCGCCGGGCAGGTGCGCGGCCCCGGTCGACAACCACGGTGCGGCCGTGGTACTCGCGAGGCGCGATGACCCACGCACGCTCCCCGTCCCATGGTTGGCGCCGGTCGGCGCTCGGCGCTGCCCTGATCACCTGCACGATCGCTGCATCAGGCTGTGCATCGTCGCCCGAGACGATGGTGCTCGGCCTCGCCTATCAGCCGACCTCGCAGCCGGACGTGAACAAGCTGCAAGGCACCCAGCCGATCCTCGCCACGATGCGGGTGTGGATCAACCCGGTGATCGACCGCCACCCCGAGGGCTCGCAGATCGGCGTGTCGCAGGAAGAGGACGACTCGCCGGTGTACTTCGGCCCGAACGGGTTACCGCCGGCCGACTTCGTGCGCAGCGCCATGGCCCAGGTGCTGTCGGCCTACGCCGTCCCGGTCGCCGCCGACTCGAACTCCCACACCCACGTGCTGCAGCTCGAGATGTCGCAGTTCTGGACCGTCGAGGATAACACCTACATGGCGACGATCGGCGGCGCGCTGGTGCTGGCCGACCGCGGCGGTAATATCCTGTGGAAGGGGCAGATCGCCGGCAATGGTAAGCGCTGGGGTAAGACCTTTGTGGCGATTAATTATCTGCAGGTGTTAAGTGACGCGGCGCTGGATTTCTCGACCAAGCTTGCGCTTGATCCGGGCTTTCGGGCGGCCATGAACGTTGGCGGGTAGGCGCTGTTCGGGGGGCGCTGGGTCGGTCGCCGGACTGCGCCGGCCCTGCGCCGACGCTTTCTGCGCGCGGACGCCGGGGGGCACGATGATCGGCATGGCCCACGGCTCGAGGATCACCTCGCGCTCGGCGCCGCTGTCGTTCGTGATGCGGATGGTCTCGTGTCGCATCAGCGGTCCAGGGCCCGCTCGGTGCGGGTCGTGGTCGGGGTCGCGGTGCCCTCGGCCTCGCCGCTGCTCGCGCTCGCTTCGCTGGTGGACTTGCCCGGGCCGCCGCCGCAGGCGAGGACCAGTGAGAGCAGGGCCGGGGCGCGGGTGGTCATGAAAGCATTGTAGGGGGCGTGGGCTGTGGGGTGCGGGCTGCGGGGTCTGCGGACCTCTGCCGCGGCGTGGGGTCGATGCGAGAGGTCGGGCGATGTCTGCGGTGCTGGGCCGAGGTCGTGGCATCATCCGCCGCGCGCATGTCCAGCCATGTCCTTTACGTCGCCCCGTACTTCAGCGCCAACATCTTGCACTGCCTCGACGCGCTGTGCTCGCTGCCGGACCTCCGGCTCGGCGTGATCACGCAGGAGCCGAAGGATCGGCTGCCGGAGCGGCACCGCGGTCGCATCGCCGGCCACTACCAGATCGGGGACTGCCTCGACGCCGCGCAGCTGACCTCGGCGACCCGCGCGTTTCAAAACCAGTGGGGCCGCGTCGACCGCCTGCTCGGCTTCCTCGAGCAGATGCAGCTGCCGCTGGCGATCGCCCGCGACCGCACCGGCGTCGATGGCCTCGGTGAGACCGCGGCGCGGAACTTTCGCGAGAAGAACCGCATGAAGGATGTGCTGCGCGCGGCCGGCCTGCCGGTCGCTCCGCAGGCGCTGCTCGGCTCGGCCGACGACGCCCGTCGCTTCATCGCCGAGGTCGGTTATCCGGTCGTGCTCAAGCCGCCGGCCGGGCTCGGCTCGCAGGGCACGATGCGCGTCACCGATGACGACGAGCTCGCCGCGGCCCTCGCCGCGCTGGTCGTCACGCCCTCGCACCCGGCCCAGGCCGAGGCCTTCGTGCGCGGCGAGGAGCACACCTTCGAGACCGTCACGATCGGCGGGCGGGCGGTGTGGCACAGCTCGAGCTACTACCTGCCAGGCCCGCTGCAGGTGCTCGAGAACCCGTGGATGCAATACTGCGTGCTGCTGCCGCGCGAGCAGCTGCAGCCGCACGCGGAGAAGTTTCGCGGGACCAACATCGCGGCCCTGGATGCGCTCGGCATCGAGACCGGGCTGTCGCACATGGAATGGTTTTTGCGCGCCGATGGCACGCCGATCATCAGCGAGGTCGGGGCTCGCCCGCCCGGCGTGCACCTGATGCCGATGATGGGCCTGGCCCACGAGGTCGACATGTGGGCCAAGTGGGTCGAGCTGATGGTGTTCGACCGCTTCGAGGTCCCGGAGCGGCGCTGGGCCTGCGGGACGGCGTTCTTCCGGGGACAGGGGCCGGGCAACGAGGTCCGCGCGGTCGAGGGCGTGGCGGCGGCGCAGGAGCGGGTCGGCAAGTACGTGGTCGAGGCGAAGTTGCCCAGAGTGGGCCAGTCGCGCGGGCCGGGCTACGAGGGCGAGGGCTACGCGATCGTCCGGGCGCCGACCACGGCCGAGGCCGTCGAGGCGCTGCGCGGGCTGGTGACGATGGTGCGGGTCAGCTTCGGCTGAGCGCCGGCGGCTGTCACTGGCTGGCACTGGCTGTCACCCGCTGTCACTGGCTGTCACTCGCTGTCACTCGCTGTCTCGGCCCGGCTCATCGCCGGCAGCGGCTCCGGGCATGCATGCGTTATGCTGCCCGCAATGTCGGCCTCATCCGCTCCGCGTCTCGTCGGTGTCCTCCATCTGCCCCCGCTGCCCGGCAGTCCGCGCGGTCGTGAGGGCGTCGCGGCGATCGCCCGCGCGGCGGCCCAGGAGGCGCGGGTGCTCGCCGAGGCCGGCTACGAGCGGGTGATCGTCGAGAACTTCGGCGACGCGCCCTTCTTCAAGGAGCAGGTGCCGCCGGTCACGATCGCGGCGATGACGGCCTGCGCCGCGGCGATCCGCGAGGCGTGTCCGCAGCTCGAGCTCGGCATCAACGTCCTGCGCAACGACGGCGCCGCGGCCCTGGCGATCGCGGCGGTGGTCGGGGCCGCGTGCGTGCGGGTCAACGTGCTCAGCGGGGCGCGGGTGACCGACCAGGGCCTCGTCGAGGGCCGCGCCGCCGAGCTGCTGCGCCTGCGTCAGACGCTCGGCTGTCCGCAGGTCGAGCTGTGGGCCGATGTCGCGGTCAAACACTCCGCGCCGCTCGCACCGCGCGAGCTCGGCGAGGAGACCAAGGACCTGGTGCTGCGCGCGCTCGCCGACGCGGTGCTGGTCACCGGCAGCGGCACCGGCGAGGCGGTCGACGCCGGCCAGCTG
>NZ_JACCSO010000608.1 GCF_013812955.1 Nannocystis sp.
ATGTTGGGGACCTCGTGCGTCCCCTGCCCCACGCCCTCGCATGGCTCACCGCCGTGCTCGTCGTGCCTTTCGTGCTTGCTTCCACCCTCGCGCACGCGGCCGAACCACTGCGCCTGTGGCACGCCTACCGCGACGCCGAGCTCACCGCGCTCGTCGCCATGATCGAGGCCCACGGCGCCGCAGGCGGCATCAAGGTCGAGCTCCTGCAGGTCGCCCACGAGAGCTTCGGCAGCAAGCTCGCCGCCGCGATCCCGATGGGCGACGGCCCCGACCTGTTCATCGACTCCCACGAGCGCATCGGCGACTACCGCCTGCGCGGCCTGCTCGGCCCCGCCGACGCCGCCCTCGAGTCCGACGCCGCCTTCATGCCCAACGCCCTCGCCGCGGTCCGCCAGGACGGCGTCACCTGGGGCCTGCCGCTCGCGCAGAAGTCCGTCGCCCTCTACGTCAACACCGACCTCGTCCCCCTCGATCGTGTGCCCGCCGACCTCGAGGGCATCGCTGCCCTGACCGCCTCGCTGCCGACCGGCGTCTATCCGCTCGCCTACGAGGCCCAGGGCGCCTACGGCCACATGCCGCTGCTGCTGGCCTTCGGCGGGCGCATGCTCGACGACCAGCAAAACTTCGCCTTCATCGGCCCCGAGGCCGAGGCCTCGCTCGCGCTCGCCAAACAGCTCGTCGACAGCGGCGCCGTCCCGCCCGACGCCGACGGTGCGCTGGTCCAGAACGTGTTTCGCAGCGGACGCGCCGCCTTCGCCATCTCCGGCCCCTGGCTCGCCAGCGACATCCGCGGCGCCGACCTCGACTATCGCGTCGTCCCGCTCCCGCGCGTGCGCGCCAGCGGTCAGCCGATGCGCCCGCCCCTGACCGTCGAGAGCGTGATGCTCTCCCCCGCCGGCGCCGCCCGCCCCGAGGCGCTCGCGCTCGCCCAACACCTCGCCAGCGCCTCCGCCGCCGAGCTGCGCCAGCGCCTGGCCGGCGCCCTGTCTGCCCGTTCGGACATGTCCCTTCCGCCAGATGACTCGCTGCTCGCCGGCTTCGCCGCGCAGGCCGTGAGCGCGGTGCCGATGCCCGCGACCCCGGCGATGCGCTCGACCTGGGAGCCCGCCGACCGGGCCATCCGCAAGGTCCTGCGCGGCCAGGCCAGCCCCCAGCGCGCGCTCGAGGAGGCCCGCTTTCGCTTCGCCGACGTGCGCCGCCCGCCGCCCGCGCCCGCATCACCGACCCCGCTGCTGATCGTCGTCGGCCTGCTGCTGCTGCTCGCCGCCTTTCGCCTGGTCCAGCGCGCCCGCGACCCCGAGCTGCGGGCCGCCGTGCGCCGCTCGCTGCCCGCCTACCGCTACGTCGCCCACAGCGTGTTCGCCGTCGGCCTGCTGGTGCTGCTGCCGCTGGTGCTCGGCGCCGTGACCTCGCTCTACGCCGGCCGCCCCGACAGCGGCTACTACGTCGGCTTCACCAACTTCATCGAGATCCTCACCGCTCGCGGCGGCCCGCTGCTGATCAGCGGCTCGTTCTACTTCGTCTTGCTGGTCACGATCGCCTGGACCGTGCTCAACGTCGCCTTCCACCTGGCGATCGGCCTCGGTCTGGGCCTCGTGCTCTCGCGCCCGACCCTGCGCCTGCGCGCCCTCTACCGCGTGCTGCTGATCATCCCCTGGGCGGTCCCCAGCTACGTCACCGCCCTCGCCTGGAAGGGCATGTTCAACCAACAGTTCGGCGCGATCACGGGCATGATCCACGGCATCAACGACCTGCTCGGCACCTCGCTCGAGCCGATCGCCTGGTTCAACGACTTCGCCACCGCCTTCGCCGCCAACGTCGTCACCAACGTCTGGCTCGGCTTCCCCTTCATGATGGTCGTCACCCTCGGCGCGCTCACGGGCGTGCCCGCCGACGTGCTCGAGGCCGCCGAGGTCGACGGCGCCAGCCGCTGGCAGCGCCTGCGCCTCGTCACCCTCCCGCTGATCCGCCCCGCCCTCGCCCCCGCCGTCACCCTCGGCGCGATCTGGACCTTCAACATGTTCAACGTCGTGTTCCTGGTCTCCGGCGGCGAACCCGACGGCACCACCGACATCCTCGTCTCCGAGGCCTACCGCTGGGCCTTCACCCGCGAGGCCCAGTACGGCTACGCCGCCGCCTACTCGGTCCTGATCTTCCTGCTGCTGCTGTTCGGCACCCGCCTGCCCGGCATGATCGGCATGATCGGCAACCTCGGCAAACTCGCCAGGACCGGCAGGATCAGCAAGAGCGCCCGCCTCGCCCGTCTCGCCACCATCCGCAACGAGGCCAACCCATGACCCCCATCACTTCGGGCCGCAAGGTCGGCATGCTCGAGTCGATCGGCGGCCACCTGCTGCTGACCCTCGCCGTCTGCTTCGCCCTCTATCCGGTGCTCTGGGTGGTCTCGCTGGCGTTCTCCGGCGTCACCGACCTCGAGCCGCGCGTGCTCCCCATCCCGATCGACCCGACCCTCGAGCACCTGCGCGGCGTCGTCGGCAGCACCCTAAAAAACCCCGGCGAGCCCGAGCGCTGGCTGTTCGGAATTCAGCTCCTCAACTCGCTCGTCATCTCGCTCGCCACCGCGCTGGTCGGCATTCTCATCGCCGTCCCGACCGCGTACGCGCTCGCCCGCTTCGAGTTCATCGGCAAGGACGCTGGCATGCGCACGCTGCTCGCCACCCAGATGTTCCCCGCGGTCGCCAGCGCGATCCCCCTCTACCTGATCCTCGACGCCCTCGGCCTGCTCGGCAGCCGCTCCGGCCTCGTGCTCTGCTACGCCACCACCTCGGTCCCGTTTGCGATCTTCCAGCTGCGCGGCGCCTTCGAGACCATCCCGAAGGACCTCGAGGAGGCCGCGATGGTCGACGGCGCGACCCGCTTCGAGGCCTTCATCCGCGTGGTCCTGCCCGCGGCCCGCCCCGCGATCGCCGTCACCGCCCTGTTCGCGTTCATGAGCGCCTACAACGAGTTCGTGCTCGCTCACACCATGCTCGGCCGCGAGGACCTGTACACCCTCCCGGTGGTGCTCCAGCGCTACATCTCCCAGTTCAGCGCCGACTGGCCCAAGTTCGCCGCCGGCTCCCTGCTGGTCTCCCTGCCCGTCATGCTCCTGTTCTATGTCGCCCAGCGCCACCTCGTCGCCGGCCTCACCTCGGGCGGCGTCAAGGGCTAAAACCTCTCGCCAGGCCCGTCCCGGGTTACACTGCAGCCTGGATGCCGCCGTCCGATTCCGCCCGACCGGCGGGCCTCGGCCACGAGTTTCAGGCCCCGGCCCGTTATCAGTTGCTGCGTCGCCTCGGCGCGGGCGGCTACGGCGTCGTCTATGCCGCGCTCGACCGTGAGACCGGCGAACAGGTCGCGCTCAAGACCCTGCGAGACCTCAGCCCCGAGGCCCTCTATCGGTTCAAGCGCGAGTTTCGGGCGCTCGCCGACGTGCGCCACGACAACCTCGTTCGCCTGCACGATCTGGTCTCGGAGGGCGACCAGTGGTGCTTCACCATGGAGCTCGTCGAGGGTCTCGACTTCCACCGCGGCGTCAGCGTCCGGCCCGACGGCCCCGACCTTGTGCTCTCCGCGGGGCCGAGGCCCGACAGCCTCGATTTTCACGGTCGCACCATGCCGGTCACGCCCGAGGTCATCGCCGCGCTGACCCGCTCGAGCGCGCCCTCCAGCGCTCGCCCGCTCGTCGACCTCGCCCGCCTGCGACCCGCCCTGCGCCAGCTCGCCGCCGGCGTCGTCGCCTTGCATCGCCGGGGCATGCAGCACCGCGACCTCAAGCCCTCCAACGTGCTCGTCACATCGGCGGGGCGGGTCGTCATCCTCGACTTCGGTCTGGTCGCGGAGCAGCACGCCCGCCGCAGCGACGCGGCCCGGGTCGTCGGCACCGTCGAGTACATGGCGCCCGAGCAGGCCGCCGGACTGGCGACCAGCCTCGCCTCCGACTGGTACAGCGTCGGCGTGATGCTCTTCGAGGCCCTGACCGGCCAGCTGCCGTTCACCGGCAACCTGCTCGAGATGCTGAGCCAGCGCATCCTTTGCGACGCGCCTGCCGTGCGCAGCCTGAGCCCGGACGCGCCGCCCGACCTGACGACCCTGTGCATGGCCTTGCTCGCGCGCGAGCCCGACGACCGCCCGCGCGACGACGAGGTCCTCGCGCTGCTCGCCGCCGACCACGTCCCGCTCGCCAGCGAGGCCATCACCCTCGGGCCCGGCCCCGCCACGGCCACCTCCATGGGCGGCGCCATCCCGACCGCCGCCGCGCTGATCGGCCGCGCCGACGAGCTCGCCGGGCTCCACCGGGCCCTCGCGCACACCCGCACCGGCGCCGCCGCGCTGGTGTTCCTGCACGGCGCCTCGGGTCTCGGCCGCAGCACCTTGCTCGAGCACTTTCGCGGCGAGGTCGAGCTCGCACAACCACCGGCGCTCGTGCTCGCCGGCCGCTGCCACGAGCGCGAGAGCGTCCCGTACAAGGGCGTCGACAGCCTGATCGACGCCCTCGCCCGCGACCTGCGCGAGCGCCCCGACGCCGAGATCGAGGCCCTCTGTCCGCCGCATCTGCACAGCCTCGCGCGCCTGTTCCCGGTGCTGCGCCGGGTCCCCGCGATCGCCCGCCTTCGCGCCGGCGAGACCGACCCGGGCCTCGCCCCGCACGAGCAGCGCCAGCAAGCCTTCGAGGCCCTGCGCGCGCTGCTCGGCCGCCTCGCCGCCGCCGGCCCGCTGGTGCTCATCCTCGACGACCTGCACTGGGGCGACGTCGACAGCGCCGCATTGTTACGCGAGCTGCTGCGCCCACCCGATGCACCGCCGCTGCTGCTGGTCGTCAGTCACCGCAGCGACGCGACCAACTGCGGCTGCCTCGCGGCCTTGCACGCCGGCCTGCAGCCGCACCCTGGCCCGCGACGCGCCGAGATCGAGCTGCATCCGCTGACCCCGAGCAGCGCCTTGCAGCTGGCTCGATCATTGCTCGCCGACTCGCCCGGCATCCGCGAGGCCGCATCGATCGCCCGCCAGTCCGGCGGCAGCCCGCTCGTCATCACCGAGCTGTGTCACTTCACCCGCGACGCCGACCCGCGCGCCCTCGCCGAGGCCCCGTCCTTCGAGGCGCTGCTACGCCGCCGGATCGCCGGCCTCGATCCGCACGCCCGCGCCCTGCTCGAGGTCGTGGCCATCGCCGCCGAACCAGTCGATCCCGGGCTCGCCGCCGCCGTCACCAACGTCGGCACCAACCTCGACCTCGGCATCGACACCGACCTCGCCGGTGACAACCTCGCCATCGTCGCCCGACTTCGCCGCGACCACCTGCTGCGCAGTCACCGGGCCGACGGACAGACCACCGTCGAGGCCTTCCACGAGCGCGTGCGTACGGCCGTGGTCGAGGACATCGACCCACCGCGCCAGCGCGCGATCCACCGCGCCCTCGGCGAGGCCTTCGAGCGCCTCCCGAACCCCGACCCCGAGCGCCTGCTTCGCCACTTTGCGGCCGCCGGCGAGCCCACCCGCGCCGCCGAGCACGCCCTCCAGGCCGCCTCCCGGGCCAGCGCCGCCCTCGCCTTCGACCGCGCTGCCGCCCTCTACCGCACCGCCCTCGACCACAACGATCTCACCACGGCCGGTTCCGACGAGCGCGCTCGCCTCGAGCGCCTGCTCGGTGACGCCCTCGCCAACGACGGCCGCGGCGTCGAGGCAGCCGAGGCGTACCTGCGCGCCGCCGAGCACCTCGAGGGCGAGGCCGCCCTCGACCTGCTGCGCCGCGCCGGCTTCGAGCGCCTGCGCAGCGGCCAGATCGACGAGGGCATCGCCGTGCTGCAGCGCGTGCTCGCCAGCGCCCGCATGCGGCTCTCGGCGACCCGCGGCCGCGCCCTGTTCTCACTGCTGCGCCACCGCGTCGCCCTCGCGCTGCGCGGGCTTCGCTTCAGCGAACGCAGCGAGGCCACGATCCCACCGGAGCTGCTGCGCCAGGCCGACGTCGCCTGGTCGATCGGCGCCTCCGGCCTCGGCATGGTCGACGACCTCGCCGCGGGCGAGTTCCAGAGCCTCGCGCTGCGCCTGGCCCTTCGGGCAGGTGAGCCGCTGCGGATCTGCCGCGCCCTCGCCGGTGAGGTCGCCTTCTCGTCGGTCGGGGGCACCCGCAGCCAGCGGCGCACCGCCACGCTCCTGCACACCGCGCGCACCCTCGCCGAGCGCCTCGACCAGCCGCAGGCCCGCGGCACCGTGGCGATGACCGCCGGCATCGCCGCGTACCTCGAGGGCCGCTTCGCCGCCGCCGCGAGCGCCTGCGCCGTCGCCGAGCCGATCTTGCGCAGCAGCCCCGGCGGCGCCTGGGATCTGATCAACGCCCAGCTGTTCGGCCTGCAGGCCCGCGTCTACCTCGGCGAGCTCGTGGGCGTCGGCGAGCGCCTCGCGCCGCTGCTCCGCGAGGCCGAGCGCCGCGGCAACCTCTACGTGATCGCCAGTCTGCGCAACGGCCCGACCCACCTGCTCTGGCTCGCCCGCGGCGCCATCGACGAGGCCCAGGCCGGCATCGACGAGGCCGCCCGCCTGTGGTCGACCCGCGGCATGCAAGTCCAGCATTACTGGCAGCTCCACGCCCGCTGCAACCTCGACCTCTACCGCGGCGACCCATGGGCCGCCCGCGAGCGCCTGCGCCACCGCTGGCCCGAGCTCGGCAACCTCCTGCGGATCCAGCAGCTGCGCATCGAGGCCCTGCACCTGCGCGGCCGCTGCACCCTCGCCGCGGCCGCCAGCGACCCGTC
>NZ_JACCSO010000651.1 GCF_013812955.1 Nannocystis sp.
GCGCGGTCGTCTCCTCGAGCGCCGCCGTGAACCGCGGACCACGCTCCGGCCGCAGCGGCGCGCGCAGCCGCAGGGTCCCCTCGCCCGCGTCCGGGCCACGAGCGGACCTGTCCTCGCGGACAGCTTCACGCCGCCCCGGATCGGTCCCCATCGCCCTGTCCTCGCGGACAGCTTCACGCCGCCCCGGATCGGTCCCACCGGACCTGTCCTCACGGACAGCCTGGCGAGCCGCCGGTCGCGGGTCGGGCTCACGCACCGCGCGCCTCGGGCCGCTGCGGGCCGGGCTCAGGCGCTGGGTGGCCTCGGGACGCGGCGGCGCCTCGGGATCGCTCCCTTCGCGGTGAGCGCCTTCGCGGTGAGCGCCTTCGCGGGAACCATCGTCGAGGTGAGCCTCGTCGCGGGCAGCGGCCTGCTCGATGTCCGCGAGTTCGGCCCCCGGGGGACCGAGGTCGACATCGGGCACGCTCTCGAGGCCGAGCGACTCGAGGTCGAGGCCGTCGCCCTCGCCCTCCACGGGCTCCTGCGCTTGCAGGCGGGCCGCGAGGATCTCGAGGCTGTGCTGGAGCTGACTGCGGGCCGGCAGGGCCGCGGGATCCATCGTGAGGCTGCGCACCAGATTGGCAGACGCCTGCATGGGGCCCTCACCCCCCACATCGACCGGAGCACCGGGCCCGGCGAGCTCGGCGAGCACGCTGGCCAGCTCGACGTCGGCCGCCCCGGCCTCGAGGAAGTGATCGGCGCCCAGCTCGAGCACATCCGCGAGATCGCGCAGCTCGCCCCCGAGGTTGCCATAAAGAATCACCGGAACATCGTCGCGACCGCGGCGGGCGGCATCCACGAGCGCGGCCACGTCGGCCTCCCCGAGGCAGACCAGCACGGCGGCGGGCGCAGGCGTGGCGCCGACACGTTCGCTGAGTTCGCGTTCGCGCACCGGCGTGACGATGTATCCGAGGTCCTGGACCCGGGGGATGAGCGTTCCGCGCTGGGTGCGGTCGCCGACAATGAGGATCTCCGGGCCCACGGCGGCCCGGAGTGTACCCCAGGCCGGCAGCCTCTCGCGGAGGCCCGGACGATGCGAGGCGATGCGACACGATGCGAAAAGTTCCGTCCCGCGGTGAATGCGACCCAGGGTGGGCCAAGTCGATGGCAGGTCGTGCCCGGCCCGCCCGGGTCGAGGTACTCTCCTGACCTGTCACCTGCCGAGGACCCATCGATGCCCACCTTCATCGCCCGCCTGTTTCGCCGCCCCCTCAAGCTCGCCGCCGTCGCCTTCGTCGCGTCGCTGATGTTCATCGCGACCACCGTGATGGCCTTCTCCGGTCGAAGCACCGCGCTCGGCTACTGGAAGACGATCGACGACGAGACCGGCGAGGCCAAGTCGATCGTCAAGATCTACGAGGTGGACGGCAAGTACTACGCGCGCGTCGATCGCCTGCTGAAGAACCCCGGCGGCCTGTGTGACCAGTGTGAGGGCGAGGACCACAACAAGCCGATCGAGGGCATGGTCGTCATGTGGGGCATGAACGCCGACGGCGAAGAGGAGTACAGCGGCGGCAAGATCTTCGACCCCGCCAAGAACAAGACCTACCGCTGCTCGATGTGGCTCAAGGACGGCAAGCTCAAGGTCCGCGGCTACCTCGGCCCGTTCTACCGCACCCAGACCTGGCACGCGGTCGACTGAGCCTCACGCTCGCCACCGCCACGAAGGCGACCCCGGCACCCGCCGCGGTCGCCTTCTCGACGTCCACCTCCTGACGTCGTCCTCCTCGAATTCACTCCTCCGTCGTACTTTGACAGTGGCCCTCGCCGTCGATGTGGCCGAGCGTCCCGGTCTGGTGCTCGATGAAGTGCCACAGGTCGACGATGCCGGTGCTGCCCACCTGATAGTTCGTCAGCGGCCGCAGGTCGACCGCCAGCAGCTCGGCCTGCGTGACCTCGCCGTCGCCGTCGCCGTCGGCCTGCGCCACCAGGTCGAAGCGCACATCCGGCGTCTCCGAGAACAGGTCGTCATAAAACAGGTGGTCGCCATGGATCGTGAGCTGGACCGTCGCCGGCGCGTCGGCCCCGACCTCGGCCTCGGACTTGCAGTCGCTGTAGCTCGTGTTCGTTGCGAAGCCCCAGGCGAAGGTCTTGGTCACCCCCGCCTTCGTCGCGCTCCCGGCCACGTACAGCGCGAGGCCGCCGTCCTGCAAACGCGCCAGGTCGGCCTCGGAGACGCCGCTCGCCACGGCGTCGGCGTCGGGCCGGACCACGAAGGTGGCGTACTGACGACCCACCGGGACCGCCGCGCCAGTGACAAGCTGACCCAGCCCCATCGACGGCCGACTGAGGTCGTAGACCTGATAGCCGAGCTCGTCGAGCCCCGGGGCCTCACCGGCCGGCCCGACCGACACCGAGCCGACGCTGATCAGGAAGCGCTCGAACTTCAGGTCCCAGCCGTCGGCGAACTCCGAAGCGGGGATCCCCTCCTCGATGAACGCCTCGCCATAAATGCGAACCTCGAGCTCGCCCTCATCGGGCGCACACGCAGCAAGCAGAACCAGAGCACCAAAACAATTTCTCAGCATATTTCCTTTCACCGTTCGACCGCGCCGTAGTGCACGTGCGACTGCAGCGTGCGACGCAAGAAGTTGTGCGCATCCTCGCCGGGCACGATCGCCACGAGACCATCACCATCCGCATCGAGCGCCGCGAAGTCGAGCCCGTCGAACAGCGACAGGCCCTCGACCGGGTCGACCGGAAACAGCTGCAACACCACCGGCGCCGCGCTCGTCGGCCCGACCTCGATCTCGAACGGTGCGCCCACCATCTGCGTGCCCGCCTCGATGTCGACCTGCGCCGTGAACATGACCACCTGACCGGCCTTGCTCGCCGTGCCCGCGAAGTGGGCCGTGTGCCCGAGCAGCGGGTCGTCGACCACCAGCCCATCGCTCGCCCCCGCCGCCGCGCGAAACCCGAAGTTCAGGCCCTGATACACGCCGGTCAACATCTCGGCGGTGCCGAGCTGCATGCCGCCGGCCCCGGTCCAGTCGAGGATGAACTCGCCGCCGAGCTCGCCCGTGACGTCGCCGCCGGACAGGTGCCCCGGATGCGCCCAGGCCCGCCCGATCAGCCAGGAGGGCAGCCACGCGCTCGCGTCATGCCCCTCGCCGAGGATCGAGAATTGCAGATCCATCACGGCGATGCGCGCCGTGCCGAGCTCGACGCGCCAGCCGAGGTCATTGTCCCCGATCACCAGCGCGGCGTCGTCGACCTCGACCTCGAGCTGCACGCGCTGCGCCTCCTGACTCGGCGTGCATCCGAAGCCTGGCCCCAATACGACGCCCAGCCCCAACATGACGCCCAGAGTCACTCGTTTACCCAGCATCGTCACACTCCTCTACATGAAGTACAGCGTGGTCGCCAGGCGAACCGCCAGCGGCGGGCCGGCGCTCAGGTGCAGCGACGGCAGCGTGCTGCGCGGGTCCGCGCGATTCCACCACGAGGCAAAATGGTACTCGCCTTCCTTCCACCGCGCGTTCGTGGCGTTATCGATCTGCAGGTCGAGTTGCAGCGGCCCGTGACGATACCCGACGCTGAGGTCGAGCAACGCGTAGGTCGCCGAGCTCGCCCCGTGCGGCAGCGGCCGCGCCCCCACCACCTGCAGCCGCGCCCCCGCACGGATCCCGCTCGGATGGATCAGCGTCAGCGACGATCCGCTCAGCAGCGGCGGCGCCCCCGGGACCGGCGCCCCCGAGCCGACGAAGCGCGCCTGCGTCAGCGTCAGGTCCTGCCGCAACAACAGCCACGGCACCGGTCGCAGCGCCACGTCGATCTCGACCCCGAGACGACGGGTCTGGTTGAGCTCGAGGTTGACCGCCGACACGTGGTCGAACACCAGCTCGCGATCGATCCACGTAGCGAACGCCGCGAGCCCCGCGGACAGGTAGCGCGTCCCGGTGAAGCGCGCACCGAGCTCGATCGCATCCGAGGGCACCACCCTCGGCGTGCCACCCTTGTAGCGATCGAGCACGACATCCGACGGGGCCGTCACACCCGCGAGGATCGAGCGGGCCTCGGGCGCCCGCAGACCGCGACCATACGCCGCGAACAAGGACATGCGCGGCCCGAGCCGAAACGCCGCCAACAGCCGCGGAGAGGCCCTCCCGACCACCTTTTGCTCACGCACGTCGTCCTGGAGATAGTCGATCACATCGTAGGCGAACAGGTCGGCCCGCGCCCCGCCCTCGAGGTGCAACCACTTCGTCGGCCTCCAGCGCAGCCCGGCCCGCGCGCTCGCCTGATGCTGCCCGACCCCGAGCATCCAGTTGTTGTGGACCACGCCGTGCCGGGCATCGACGCGCCGGTCCTCCTGGCTGATGCTGTCGCCCTGCCAGCTCCCGCCGACCGTCAGCACCAGCGTCTCGACGAGCGGCCGCTGATACTCGATCTGATAGCCCGCCGAGAACACTCGGTGCATCTGCGACCGGCGATCACCGTGCACCGGATCCTGCAGATAGCCGGTGAAGTTCTCGAGCATGTCGAAGTGGCGAAATTGTCCGTACAGTCGCTGCTCGAGCTTGCCCACGCCGAGCCCGATCTGATGGCGCAGGCTCGCCAGGCTCCGGATCGACGTCCCGCCACCATCGTCCTGGTACACGCCGTCGAAGGGCACGCGCCCGCTCGCCACGTCCGCGGCCGCCAGCGCGCCCGGCGAGCCGAAGCGGGCGTAATAACCCGAGCCCAGCAGGTCGAGGCTGCCGTACACCGGGCTGTCGATCAGCCGCACCTGACTCATGCTGCTGACCCGTTGAGCCCGCCGTCCCGGCGCGAAGCCCTCGTCGCGCATCGCCTCGAACGCGGTGAAGGTCCGCGGCCCGAGCCGCTTCGGCGCATGCACGACGACCCCGCGATGTCGGATCGTGCTGCCGAGCTCGTAGCCGACGCGGGTCCCGCGAGCCGCCGGGTCGACCCCGAGCTCGAAGCGGAGCGTGCCCGCGTTGGCGAAGTTGCCCTGGTTGATCTGAAACGGCCCCTTGCTGACGCTGATCGAGCGCACCACCTCCGGGATCATGAAGTTGAGGTCGAGGTAGCCCTGACCGTGAATGTTCGACAGCTCGTTGACCGGGATCCCCGCGACCGTCACCTCGACATCGGTGCCGTGCGCCGCATCGAAGCCGCGCAGAAACAGCTGCTGCCCCTTGCCCTCGGCCCCGTGCTGACTGAGCAGCACCCCCGGCACCAGCCGCAGCAGGTCGTCCGCCGAGCGCCGCCGCGGCGCCACGGCGATCTCCGCGGCATCGATCACCCGCTGCGACGCCAACACCGGCGGACGCTTCGCGCTCACCACCGTCGCATAACGCGGCAGAGGTCCTCGTAGGCGAGGTCGTTCCTGCCGAGGCTGCTCTTGCCGCGCTTGCTGTCCCGAAGGTCCGGTCACCGGCGTCGCAGCCCGCGCAGCTCCCGATGCCATGCACGCCGTGAGCACGCAGGCGAGCACGCGTACGCCGTCCTGTCGCGCCTTCGCATGCCTGCCCCGGACCACGTGCTGGCAACATACGCCAACCAGCATCCCACGGATCACCGGCAGGGGCCTCAGCCCGCTTGCCAGATCTGCCCGCTCTCGATCATGCTGAGAAGTCCATGCCGCGCTCACCTGCAACGCTCGCTCGCGGCCCTCTCGGCCATGTCCGCGTCGTCGGCGTCCGCATCGGCCGCATCGGCCGCATTGCATGGGCGCTTGCGCTCGGCCTCGCGGTCGGCCTCCCATTCCTGGCCGCCATCCCGGCCCAGGCCCACGACTACTGGCTCGAGTTCCAACCCGCGTCGCCCATTCCCGGCGATGAATTGTCGGTCGCGCTGTGGCTCGGCGAGGACTTCATCCCCGAGTCCCAAACCGCCATCCAGGCCGCGCGCGCCGTGTCGCTGCACCACATCACCCGCTTCCGCGACTTCGACCTGCTGCCGCGCGCGCGCCTCGGCGTCGCTCCCCTGCTGCGCCTCGGCCTCGCCGTCCCCGGCGGCCACCTGCTCGCCCTCGAGCGCGAGACCACACGCGTCCAGCTGCGAGCGCGTCGCTTCAACCGTTACCTCGAGCAAGAGGGGCTCCACGACGCCCTCGCCGAGCGCAAGCTCTCCGGTGAGCTGTGGCGTCGCGGCACCGAGCGCTATCAGCGATACCTGAAGGCCTTCGTGCAGGTCGGCGACGAGCTCGACGCCGTGTCGACGCGGGTGCTCGGTCACCGGCTCGAGGTCGTGCCCGAGCGCGACCTAACGACCGTGAAGATCGGCGAGCGCCTCGGCGTACGCGTGTTGTTCGAGGGCCGTCCGCTCGCAGGCGCGCAGGTGGAGGCCTTCACGCGCAGCCCTGGACCGGTCGTGCCCCAGGGCCAAGCCGGCGTGACCGACGCCACGGGTCGCGCCGAATTCACGGTCAGCGAGACGGGAACCTGGCTGGTGCGAACGGTGCACATGCAGCGCTGCGTCGGCTGCGACGAGATCCAGTGGGAGAGCTTCTGGGCGGCGTACAGCTTCGCCCTCGACTGAGCCGTGCTTGCGTTACGATGCGCGCATGACTCAGGCCGACCAGTCCATCAGCTTTCCGCGCCCCGACGGACAGTCCGCTCCCGGCCACGCGTTCGCGGCCGCCGACCCGAAGGCCCCCGCGATCATCGTGATCCAGGAGTGGTGGGGCATCAACGACCAGATCCGCGGCGTCGCCCGCCGCCTCTGCGACGCCGGCTACAACGTCCTCATCCCCGACCTCTACCGCGGCAAGATCGCCAGCTCGAGCGACGAGGCCCAGCACCTCATGGACAGCCTCGACTTCCCCGACGCCCTGTTTCAGGACCTCGCCGGCGCCGTCAGCCTCACCCGCGAACACCACGGCAAGGTCGCCGTCATGGGCTTCTGCATGGGCGGCGCGCTCGCCCTCGCCGCCGCCGTCCACCTCACCGAGCTCAGCGCCGCCGTCTGCTTCTATGGCATCCCACCCGAGCAGCTCGCCGACCCCAGCAAGCTGAGCGTCCCCCTGCTCGCCCACTTCGCCGACCACGACGACTGGTGCACCCCCGAGCGCGTGCAAACGCTCGAGGCCCAGCTGCGCCACGCCACCGCCGAGTACGAGCTGCACCGCTACAGCGCCCAGCACGCCTTTTTCAACGAGGCGCGCCCCGAGGTCTACGACCCGCAGGCCGCCACCACGGCGTGGCGCCGCACCCTCGAGTTCCTCGGCCGCCACCTCGGCGCCCCCGCGAGCACGAACACCGCGGCCTGATCCCTGGCCCGATCCGCAGCTCACAGCAGCGTCTGCGGATCGACGTCGAGCATCGCGCTGGTCTTGAAGTCGCCGCTGCCGTCGAGGCCGAGCCGCGGGCGCAGCTGCTTGAGCAACCAGCGCAGCGGCGGCCGCGTCGTCGCGCGGATCAGCAGCTGCCAGCGCACCTTCTTGTTGACCCGCTCGACCATCGACGGCATCGGTCCGAGCAAGGTCAGCGCCGGGCGGCCATCGCCCGCGGCCTGCTTGTGGGCCACCCCGTCGACACACACCCGCACGAAGCTGCCGAGCGCCTCGGCCCGCCGCTGCACCGCGACCGCGTCCGGCCCCGAGACCCGCACCAGCGCCAGAAACCCGAAGGGCGGGTTCCCGAGCTGCTGCCGCTTCTCGAGCTCCCACGCCGCGAAGCCGGCGAAGTCGTGCTCGGCCGCGAACCCGATCGCCGGATGATTGATCGCGTAGGCCTGGACCAGCACCCGCCCCGCCCGATCCCCACGACCCGCTCGACCGCTCACCTGCGTCAACAGCTGAAAGGTCCGCTCCGCCGCCCGCAGGTCCGGCATCCCGAGCCCGTGGTCCGCCTGAAGAATGCCGACCAGCGTCACCCCGGGGAAGTCGTGCCCCTTCGACAACATCTGCGTGCCGACCAGGATGTCCGCCTCGCGGGCCCGAAACTTCGCCAGCGTCTCGATCAACCCCTTGCCTCGGCTGGTATCGCGGTCGAGCCGCAACACCCGCGCCTGCGGCAGCTCCTTGCGCACCGCCAGCTCGACCCGCTCGGTCCCCGCGCTGCCGTGCAGCAGCTCCCCCTGGCCACAGCTGCGACAGCGCTCCGGCGGCCCCTCGATGTGCCCGCACAGGTGACACATCAGCCGGTTGCGCTGCAAGTGATACGTCATCGACGGCGCGCTGCAGTCCGGGCACTGATGCAGCGCGCCACAGGACCCGCACACCAGCGTGGTCGCAAAGCCGCGCCGATTGAGGAACAAGATCGCCTGCTCCCCGGCCGCCACCGTCTCGGCCAGCGCCGTCCGCATGCGCGCCGTCAGCAGCGTGTCCGGGTCCGGACGATGCACCGCCAGCGGCACCAGCTCGACCGTCGGCAGCGGCCGCGGCGTCGGCCGGGTGTCGAGTCGCAACCACCGACAGCGACCGCTACGCGCCTGCTCGTAGGTCTCGAGCGCCGGCGTCGCGCTGCCGAGCACCGCGATCGCCTTCTCGTCGCGCGCGCGCACGAGGGCGACGTCGCGGGCGTTATAGCGGACCCCCTCCTCCTGCTTGAACGACGAGTCGTGCTCCTCGTCGACGACGATCACCTTGAGATTGGGAACCGGGGCGAACACCGCCGAGCGCGCGCCGATGACGATCGGCCGCAGCCCGAGACGGATCTGCTGCCAGGCGTCGAGGCGCTGGCGCGGCGTCAGACCGCTGTGCAGCACCGCCACCGTGTCGCCGAAGCGGGCCCGAAAGCGGTC
>NZ_JACCSO010000658.1 GCF_013812955.1 Nannocystis sp.
CACGGGGGAGGGCGCGACCGGCGGCTCGCGGACCCATTCGCGGGCCGCGAGCGCGACCAGCCCGGCGAGCCCGCAGGCGCCCACGATCGCCAGCCAGCGCCTGGCGGGCGGTCGCGGGTCATCGGCGAGCAGCGTCAGCAGGTCATCCATGCCGCGGTAGCGCTCGCCCGGCATGACCGCGAGCCCGTGCGTCAGGATCCTTCGCAACCACAGCGGCACATCACTGTCCTTTGGGACATCCTGGATCTTGCCGCCGAGCACCGCCTCGCGCACGACCGCGACCCGGTCGCCGATGAAGGGACGCAGCCCATAGAGGCCCTCGAACAGCGCGACGCAGAAGCTGAACTGGTCGGTGCGGCCATCGGTGGGCTGGCCGAGGTACTGCTCCGGGGCCATGTACGCCGGCGTCCCGGTCATGCCGCCGGTCCGGGTGATGCGCATGTCGAGCATGCTGCTGCCCGACATCGACTTGATCGCGTCGGCGTAGGTGTCGGGCCGCGCGAACATGCCCGAGCCGCCGTCCGCCCGCGCGAGCCCGAAGTCGACCACCCGCACCCGACCCTCGCCGTCGATCAGCACGTTGTCGGGCTTGAAGTCGCGGTGGATGATGCCCGCCCGGTGCGCCGCCGACAGCCCGCGCCCGGCCTGCATGAACACCCCGAGCACCTCCCGCCAGCCCCGCTTCTCCGCCTGCATCCACTTGGTCAGGGTCGTGCCCTTGACGAACTCCATCGCCAGGAACACCTGGTCGTCCAGCGTGCCGACGTCGTAGATCGCCACCACGTTCGGGTGCGAGAGCTTGGCCATCGCCTGCGCCTCTCGCAGCAGCCGCGCGCGCCCGGTCTCCCGCCGCATCTGTCCGACCCGCGTGCGCAGCACCTTCAACGCGACCTTGCGGTCGAGGTCCGGGTCGTAGGCCGCGTACACCACGCCCATGCCGCCCGAACCCAGCCGCTTCAACACCGTGAACCGACCGATGTGCGACGGCGTCGCCTCCGGCTCCGGCGGCGACGTGCCCGGCGGCGGCACCCCCTCCATCGGCGTCGGCGCCGACGCCATCGGCGTCATGCCCGGTGTATCCCCGGGCTCGGGCTCGGACTCCGGCTCGCGCTGCGGGATCGACGTCGGCGCGCGAGACCGCGGCGCCAGATGTGACACCAGTGGCACCAGGGCCGGCGGGTCGCCCGTCACGGGCGTGAGTGGAGTGGCGTACGCCACGCCTCACCCTAACACGCCGTCGACGATTGCCGGAGCCCCGCGATCTCCGCTACCCTGGGCCCCCGTGCGCTCGCCTCGCCATCGCTCCCCCGCGCGCGCGCTCGGCCTCGCGCTCGCCATGACCGGTATGACCGGCATGACCAGCATGACCAGCATGACCGGCATGACCGGCTGCGCCAGCAGCTCGGCCCCCATCGCGGCCAAGCCCGCGCGCCGCAACGACGCCGAGCGCCCGTCCCCGTTCACCACTGCCCCCGACGCAACCGTGCCCGACGCCTCCGGCACCCCGCGTGACATCGCATCCTTGATGGGCCCCCGCGGCCTGGTCCTGGTGCTCTACCGCGGCCACTGGTGACCCTTTTGCCGCAAGCAGCTCGGCGAGCTGCAGGACCACCTCGAAGAATTCAGGCAGCTCGGCGTCGGCGTCGCGGTGGTCTCCGCGGACGACCTGGACGCCGCGCTGCGAACGGTCGAGCGCCTGCGCCTCGGCTTTCCGGTGCTGAGCGACCCCGGGGGGGTGCTGCTGCGCGCCTATCAGCACTGGGACGAGCGCCAGGGTTTCGGTCAAGCCGGGACTTTCATCATGCGTCCGGACCGCAGCGTGGTGTTTTACGAGGACGACGCGGAGCGCTTCTATCGCCGGCCTCGCACGGCGCGTTTGCTCGAGGTGGCCCGCGCGCTGTAGACGCCACGCCGCGCCGCTGTCATGCTTCGCCGCGATGGCACGCAGCATGACCCGAAAAATCGCCTCCCTGGCCGCAGTCGCCGCGCTCGCGGTGGGATCCTACAAGCTCGGAGCGGCCGTGTTTGGCGAGGCCGCCAGCGCCCCCCGTCTGCACAATCAGGTGTGGATCGAGCGCCTGCCGACCGACGACCGCGACATGATCCACCACCTCGTCCTGATCGACGACGAGGGCGAGCGCTTCGGGGCCTTCGGCAAGAGCTCGCAGTGGCGCCACTTCATCGAGCTGTTCCGCTGGGCCCGTGAAGACGCCCGCCTGACCATGCTGCTCCCCCAGGAGCGCAAGCGCCTCGACCTCGGCGTCAAGGTCTGGGAGTGCGCCGGCGAGGCCCCCGCGCCGTTCCAGCTGTGCCTCGAGCTCAGCAACAAGCGCCAGACCATGAAGTACTACTCCCGCCACGACTGGTCGCTCGACAGCGCCGAGTCCGTCGCCGCCCTGAAGACCGCGTACCCCGAGCTCACCCAGGTGCTCGAGCTGCCGGCCTCGACCAAGGCCTCGGCCCTGGACGCCGCCGAGTTCGACGTCGTCGACGAGCCCTTCGCCGAGTAAGCCGCGTGGTCGTCATCGAGCTCTACGGCCTGCCGCGCCAGCGCGCGGGGGCCGAGCGCTGCGAGCTGCCGGCCGGACCCCTGCATGAGGTGCTCGGCGCGCTCGCGGTGGCCCTGCCGGGCCTGGTGCCCGACATCCTCCGCGACGGTCGCCTCACGGAGCACGCGCTGATCGCCGTCGATGGCCGCGACCTGCTCATCGCGGCGGATACGATGATCCTCGACGGAATGGTGCTGGTATTGATCTCGGCCCAATCCGGCGGTTGATCCGGCGCTACACGGCGCCGTCGAGGCGGAACAGTGGGAGCGCCGCATAGAGCGTCAATAAGTCGTCGCCGGGTCGGGTGTCTCCGGATGCAGCGTCATGCTCGTCGTGCTCTGGCCAGTCGATGAAGCCCTGCTCGAGCGCCACGCCGAGCCGGCTGTGGCAGTGACACATGTTGCGCGGATCGAGGTGTTCACAGCGGGCGCTCAGGTAATCTTCAAGCGCTCGCCTCGCCCGGCGGCGCGCATTGCCGGCGTTCTCGACGGTTGTGCCGCACACGGCAGAGATCCTCTCGAGCGAGCACCCGAGCATGCTCTCCAGGACGAAGGCTGCGCGTGGCATGGGCCTGAGCCCCCTCAGCACCGCCCAGAGGCATGACCGCTTCAGCTCGGACTCAAGGACGCGCAGGCGCCGGAGCTCGCCGCGAACGAGCGGATGATCGGGGTTGATGGGGATCGTCATCGAGCTACGCAGGACGTCGTCGAGCGCGCTCAGGCGCCTGGCTCTGCCGTCCCTCGGGCTATACCCGTGCTGGCCCAGGAGCGGACGACACACGAATCCCAGCAGCTCGTCGAGCGTGAGCCCGGGGTGCGCTCCAACTGCCGCGAGCGTCGCGGCCCTCGCGGCGTCACGCGTCTCGTACATCCACACCGCGAAGCTGTAGAGCCTGTCGAGGTCGGTCGCAGCCGCGACGGGCGAGGCGCTGAGCATGCTCGAGTGATTACCAAAGGTCGGGCGCCGCGTGGCGAGGTCTCGGTGGAGCGACCTCTCATCGGTCGCGAGTGTAATGGCCATTACGTTTTGGACCGTGCCCATATTGGTCATTGCGTGAAGCTTGGCTGCCCCACGCCGGTGCGCTACCGTCCGCGCATGCTCATGGCCTCCCATCGCGTGGCCCCGAGCGATCCGCGGGGCACGGTGTTCGCCGGGCGCTATGTGCTTCGGCGCGAGCTCGGCCGCGGAGGCATGGGCGCGGTGTATGAAGCCTTCGATCTTCGCGAATGGCGGGTGGTCGCGCTCAAGAAGATCGAGCCCCAGAGCGGGCGCGGCGGAGAGATGTTCGAGGAGCGCTTCCAGCGGGAGATCCGCGCCGTCGCCGGTGTCGGGCACCCCGGCATCCCGACGCTGTACGGCAGCGGCCGCTCGCCCGAGGGGGTCGCGTTCTACACGATGGAGATCGTCGCGGGCGAGCGCCTGCGCAAGCTGCTCGAGGGCGGCGCGCTCGAGCCAATCCGGGCCATCATGATGGCGATCGATCTCGGGCGCGCCCTCGCGGCCGCGCACGAGGCTGGCGTCGTCCACCGCGACGTCAAGCCGGCGAACATTTTGATCGAACCTGGTGGACGGGTCCGCCTGATCGACTTCGGCGCGTGCTCGTTCCTCCCCCACTTCTTCACGCGCGAGGTGATCGGGTCCGAGCGCATCACGGCGACCCATAACCGCTGGGCGACCGGCGACTTCGATGTCGTGGCGACGCCGGGCTACTCGGCCCCGGAGATCAGCCAGCGTGACGAGGAGACCACGCCCCGCGCCGATATCTACTCCTTGTGCGCGGTCCTCTACGAGATGATCCAGGGGCGGCCGCTCTTCGACAAGCAGGCCCACCGCGACCGCATGATCAGCCCCGACGAGTTCGTGCCGGAGCTGCGGCCGCTCGCCGAGGTCCTCATCAGCGGCACCTCCCACGAGACCTACGAGCGCCACAAGAGCATGGCCGAACTGGTTCAGGCGCTCGAGATCGTGCAGACCGGCGCGCGCCGTGCACGAGCGGTCGATCGCCCGCTCGTGGCCGAGCCACCCACCATGCGTCGCACCTGGTGGTTCACCGCGGGCATGGGGATCGTCGCCGCCGGCGTCATCTTCCTCGCCTGGGCCAGGCCGGGCAGCGCCCCCGGGACCCTCGCTCGCCTCGAGGCGCCCGCGGCCGAGGTCGCTGTCGTGGTTCCACCTCAAGCTCCGACCGCCGCACCGAGCGACCCCACAGGCGCCGGAAAGCCCGCCGTGCCGGCTGCCAACGAGCCGGATCCCGAGCCGGTCGCGCCCCCGGAGGTCGTCACGACGCCCGCGTCGACCTCGACGACCAGCGCGCCGCTCGACCCGTCCCCGAGGCCCGACCCCGGCGCCGCACGGATGCGACGCCGCCTGGCCAGCTACACCCCGCAGGTCAAGCGCTGCGTCGCGACCTTCGGCGCGCCCGCCGAGATCCTCGAGCTGCAGCTCGACCTCGGACCCACCGGTCGCGTCCGTGAGGTCCAGCTCCCCGACGGCGGGTGGCTGCTGCTGCGGCGCTGCATCGCCACGGCGCTCGCCGACATGTCTTTTCCGCCAGGTACCCGCTCCCCCCACCACTTTCGCGTCCGCACCGGAACCCCATGACCCACCTCCTCATCCTGTGTCTCCTCATGCTGCCGCCCGACGCGGCGCTCCACCACGACCGCGCGGTCGCTCACCACGAGGCCGGACGCCTAGAGGCGGCGATCGACGAGTTCGCGGCCGCCTACGCGGCGCTGCCCGACCCTCGCGACCACGGCGACGACCGCGAACAGATGCTCGGCTCGCTGAACGGCCTGCTCCTGCGCCAGCACGAGACCACCGGCGCCGTACAGCCGCTATGTCGCCTGGGCGAGCTGCTGTGGCATCACGTCGACGCGCTGCAGGCCGCCTATCCCGACGAGCCCGGGCGCCGCGAGCTCATGGTCAACCGCGAGCGACTCGCGGTCGTCGGGGGCAAGCTCGCGGCCCTCCCGGACGGGACCTGCATGCCCGTGGCGACCGCGACGCCGGTGGTCGAACCCCCGGTTGTCGAACCCCCGGTCGTCGAGACGCCGGTCGCCGAGACCGTCATCGCAGCCCCGGTCGCCGACGCGACGCCGGCGCGGCCGCTCGATGCCGATGCAAAGCCGGGGCCGCGTCGCGGCCTACGCATCGGCGGCGGCGTGGCGCTCGGGGTCGGCGCGGGCCTGCTGGGCCTCATGACCTACGGCCTCGTCGAGCAGCGCCGCAGGCGCGACGACGCCCGCGCGCTCGAGATCCAGATCGGCGCCACGATCTCCCGCTCCGAGTACGAGACGCTGCGCGACGCCCGCAGCCAGGCGCACAACGCCCGCCTGTTCGCAATCGGCACCGGCCTGGGCGCAGCCGCGAGCCTCGCCATCGGCACCACCCTGCTGGTGCTCGACCGCCGGGCCCGCCGGGGCCGCGCGCGACCGATCGCCCTCGCGCCGTGGTGGCTGTCCTCCGGGGCAGGTCTCACCGTCGCGCTCCGCCTGCCCTGAAATGACCTGTCCCTAAAGCCAGCCGCCAAGGAACCCCATGCCTCGAATACCCCTCGCCCGACTCCTCCCACTGTTCGCGCTGTGCCCGGCCTGCACCTCCGACGGCAGCGGCCTCGGCTCCGCCGGCACCAGCACCGGCGTCATGCCACCCGATGACCTCGCGCCCACCGCCCCCGACCTCGCAATGCCGACCACGACGGCCCCCGACCCGTCCAGCACCACCGCACCCGAACCCGAGCCCGCGACCACGACCAGCGGCTCATCCTCGACCAGCGCGGCGAGCCCGGACACCACGAGCTCGAGCAGCGGCGAGCCCGCGGGCTGCGGCGACGGCGTGCTCGACCCCGACGAGGCTTGCGATCTGGGGCACCTCGAAAATTCCGACCACGGCGCCTGCACCATCGCGTGCCAAAAAGCGAAGTGCGGTGACGGCCTGCTCTGGGCCGACCATGAGGACTGCGACGCCGGCGGCGACAACAACGACCAGATCTACGGCGGCTGCAAGACCACCTGCAAGCTCGCACCCCACTGCGGCGACGGCACCCTCAACGGCCCCGAGGAGTGTGACCTCGCCGCCAAGAACGGCACCGGCGAGCACACCCTCGACGGCGTCCCGTGCTCGGCCACCTGCCGCCACGCCGGCCTGGTCGTTTTTTTGAGCAGCGTCCCCTACACGGGCGGCCAGCTCGGCAGCGCCTACGGCGCTGACAGCCGCTGCAAGCAGCTCGCAGCGAGCGTCGGTCTCGACAGCGCCCAGAACTTCCGCGCCTGGATCAGCGACTACAACAGCAGCCCGAGCACCCGCTTCAAACCCGCCGTGCCCGGCCTGCCCTACGTGCTCCTCAACGGCCTGCGCGTCGCCCACGACCGCGAACAACTGATGCAGTC
Source organism: Nannocystis sp. (assembly GCF_013812955.1). GTDB lineage: Bacteria > Myxococcota_A > Polyangia > Nannocystales > Nannocystaceae > Nannocystis. The sequence goes on from NZ_JACCSO010000658.1 coordinate 6,938, forward strand.
GGGCCCGATCGTCGGCATCACCCTCACCGAGACCGGCGAGAACTTGATCGATGCCTGGGTCTGGACCGACACTTCCCCCGATGGCATGCTCGAGGACAGCGGCCTCGAGTGCAAGACGTGGACCAGCAACTCCTTCGAGCACAAGGGCCGCGTCGGCCGCTCCGGCGTCGACAAACAGGACTGGGCCCTCTGGCAGCAGTGGAAGGTCGGGAAGCAGTGGACCAGCTACCTCACCCTTGGCTGCCAAAAGTACAATCGCCTCTACTGTTTTGAACAGTGACCCGGAGACCCCCATGAACCGCCTTACCTACCTCTTCCTCCTGGTCCCCGTCTTGCTCGGCGCCTGCTGGGTCGAGCAGATCGACGCGATCATCGCCAAGTACGACACCTTCGGCTCGAGCAGCTCGAGCGGCTCGAGCAGCTCGACCGACACCTCGAGCACCGGAAGCTCGACCGCCGGGAGTACGGGCTCCGGCGGCGACCCGGTCGGGAGCACCGGCAGCGGCGGCGTCGACGGCTCCGGCACCACGACCGGCGACGACCCGAGCAGCACCGCAAGCACCAGCACCGGCCCCGCAGCCCCCCCGGTATGCGGGGACGCCAAGGTCGACCCCGGCGAGACCTGCGACGACGGTAACGACGACCCGGACGACGGGTGCAAGCTGTGCGCGAAGGACCTTCGGGTGTTCGTGAGCAGCAAGATGTTCCAGGGCGGTAAGATCGGGAGCCTGTATCTGGCGGATCAGCGCTGCCGGATGCTGGCCGCGCTCGCCGAGTTGCCGAATTTTGCGAGCTACCGGGCCTGGCTCAGCGACAGCAGCGAGTCGGCGGCGGAGCGCATCTTCCACTCCCCGGGCCGCTACATCCTCGTCAACGGCCTGGTCGTCGCAGGCGACTGGAACGAGCTGACCTCGGGCAAACTGCAAAACCCGATCAACGTCACCGAGTCCTCGCAGACTAGCCAGATTGCCTCCGTCTGGACGGGCACGCTGCCCAGCGGCGAGGCCGCCGTGGGCGTGACCTTCTGCGACGACTGGACCGACCACAGCATGGAGCAGCAGGCCGGCGCCGGCATCGCCTACCAGACCGACGAGCTGTGGACCTTCCTCGAGCAGGACTACTGCGGCTCTGAGGCAGCGCTGTACTGCTTCGAACAGCCCTGATATGGCTAATTGTGCTTAAGATTTCAGCAAGTTAGCGGAGCGCGTGATCACGCCTCCATCAGCCCTCCAGCGCGGAGATCGCGCGGGAGCTCGAGCCGCGGCGGTCGATGTAGCGGCTCGCGGTCTGCAGGTCCTTGTGCCGCAGGTGGGTGGCGATGGCACCGACCCCGCCGCCGCCATCCGCGATGCGGGTGCCGCAGGTCTTGCGCAGCACGTGGGTCCCGAGCCACGGGATCCCGGCGCGCTTGACGAGCTGCTTCATCCACGAGGGGACGTGCTGATCGCTGTAATGCGTGTCCGGCTCACGCGCGAACACGAAGGTTCCGAGCCGCGGCAGCTCCCGCAACGCCTGGGCGAGGCGCCGGGTCACCGCGACCTCGTCCTCGGTGCGACCCTTCGGTCGATCGAGGTGGCCGCGGACGATGTTGTGGCGGACGACCAGGAGACCGCGCTCCAAGTCGAGGTCCGACCATTGCAAGCCGACGATCTCGCCGGCGCGCAGGCCAGCGTCGAAGCCGAGCAAGACGAGCACCACGTATGCCTGGCCCATGGCCTGGGCGGCAGCGAGGAGCGCCGCCTGCTCGCGTGCGTCGTAGGCGATGACGGCCTTGCGCATCCGCTTCGGGATCTCGAGCGCGACCGGCTCGCGATCGATCAGCTTCTGCGCGATGGCGACGTTGAAGATGCGGCGCAGCGTCTTCAGCACCTCGACCATGCTGTTGTGCGACAGCGCAGCCATCGAGGACTGCAGCGTTGCGATATCGGCGGGCTTGATTCCGTCGAGCCGACGCTTGCCCAGCGCCGGCAGCAGGTACAGCCGCAGATCCTTGCTGTAGTTGATCAGGGTGTTCCTCCCGCGGCGGTTGGCCGTGCACAGGTCGAGGAAGATCACCGAAAACTCCTCGAAGGTCGGCGCGGGCGGCTGCTCGGGCTCGGGCTCGGGGGCGAGGAGCTGCGCGAGCAGATCCTGCTCGACAGACCGGGCCCACCGCTCCGCGTTGGACTTGCCCGTGACCGGTGCCTTGACGCGCTTGCGCAAGGTCCGGCCATTGGGGCCGTTGACGATGATGTCGGCTTCAAACTCATTCTTCGTTCCCTTCCACGGGCGCAGCTTGATCATGGGAGACCTCCTGCGCTCGCCTTGTTCGCCGAGAGCCATTGTGCGATGACTCGGCGGTCGAAGCGAAGGCTCCGGCCGATGCGAAAGGTGCCAGGGATCTGGCCGCGGGCGACCCGCGAGTACACGCCGCTACTGCTCGTGGCGAGCAGTACAGCGAGGTCTTGCACCGTGAGCACCGGGGGCGGCAGGTCGAGTTCGTTGCGCGACCTCACGTCTTCATTGACGATGTTCTCCGGGATCGCCCACTGGCTGTCTTTTGGGACATGTCGTCTCCCCACAGACACTATATAAGGAAGGGATTTCTCCACGTTCGCCTCCTCCCCGTTCGAGCTCAAGGGATGTCGTTAGTTGCGCCGCGGCCACGCCGCCAGGACGAGCAGCCCGCCGCCGCCGCCGTGAGGCCCCACGGCTCGACGAACACCAGGGACAGGTTAACTGGCGAGCCCGCCGGGCGGGGGGCGGTGCATCACCCGGCATGGCAAATGCCATGCGCAGAGCCGCGAGCGCCGTGAGCGTGATTCGGTAGAATCCCCGATGTTTTCTTGGCGAGGACGGCGATGTCTTTGTTGTCAGTCATTGCTCTGGCTCCCCGGTGGTGGGCGCGATGGGAGAGGTGGACGCCGTTCGGGGTCGTCATCGGCGGGCGCAGTCTCGAGGTCGCCATCGTCGTCATTGTCCAACGCACCATGGATATGGGCGCGATCGGCGGCTTCCTGAAGCATCTGCTCGATGGCCCGCGGCTGTGGAGATTCGCTGGTGATCGCGTCGGCGAGCGACCTGGCGGCGGCCGCGGGCGTGGCCTCCGACGATGTGGGCACCGACGGGGCCGCGGGGGGTCCGCTGTTCGCGGGACCTGGGTGCGACGATTCGGCGGACGCGGTGATCGTCGCGGGTGGTTCACCCGGTGAGTTGGCGGCAAAGTCGACCTCGGGCGCTGCGGCGTGCACGGTCGTCAGGGCCCGCGGCGGGGGGAAGGCGACCGGAACCGAGCGGTGGGCGTGCTGGGCCTTCTGCGCGGCGGCGACGGCCAATGTGCCCACGGTATGCCCGAGGTCCGCGATGACCGAGGTCAGCGTGTCGATGTTGTCGGCGACCGCCTCATTCGCCTTGTGCTGCGTACTCGCCTGCTCGAGCAGCGCGGCGCGCATTTCAACCAGGTCGCCTGCGGCGGCGGGTGGGTCGGCGCTCTGCGAGCGCTGGGCGAGGACCTGCGCGAGGTGGTCCGCGTGCGCCTGGTGGGCCCGGGCCAGCTCGGCGC